>JBMTHB010000001.1:0-22960 GCA_049435845.1 Candidatus Nanopelagicales bacterium
GCGGCGGTAGCGATCTGGCATTTCCGCATCATGAGATGGGGGCGTCCGAGGCCCAACGAATCGAGGAAGAGTTCCCCTTCGCGCGGCACTACGTGCATTCGGGGATGGTGTCCTGGCAGGGACACAAGATGAGCAAGTCACGCGGGAACCTCGTGTTCGTATCGTCGCTGCGCAACGACGGTGTGGATCCGATGGCGATCCGCCTATCCCTGCTTGCGCACCACTATCGAAGCGACTGGGCATGGACGCCCCATGGACTCGAGGGCGCTGCGGAGCGACTGGCGCGGTGGCGGGCTGCAGCCGCCGTGCAGACCGGGCCTGATGCGACCGCCACCCTGGCACGAGTGCGTGAGGTGTTGGCCGACGACCTACGCACACCGTCTGCCTTGGACGCGATCGATTCCTGGGCGCATCGAGCCTTAACCGCAGGTGGTGACGACGCCCGTGCGCCCGATCTGATCGCGCGAACCTGCGACGCCCTGCTGGGAGTTCGACTGTGAGCATCCGGGAAGCCATCGATCCCACCGAATCGAGTGCATGGAGAGCACTGGTCGCCCATGCCGGGGCCATTGCACCGACCCGGGATCTGATCGACTCGTCTCGGGACTTCCTGAGGTTGGATGCGTCCGGAGTCTTATTCGATTTCAGTCGTCAGCGCATCGATGAACCGGCGCTCGCACTGCTGCTGGAGTTGGCCCGCCACACCCGGGTGACCGACATGCGCGATGCGATGTTCGCCGGCGAACACATCAACACCTCGGAGGGCAGGGCGGTGCTCCACACCGCGCTGCGTTTGCCGCTCCATGCATCGCTGAGCGTCGACGGGCAGGACGTCGTGACCGACGTCCACGACGTCCTGGACCGCATGCGCGTATTCGCGGAGGCGGTGCGCACCGGTGAATGGCGCGGTGCCAGCGGTCGGGCGATCACCGACGTCGTCAATATCGGCATCGGTGGCTCGGATCTCGGGCCGGCTATGGCCTATCGCGCGTTGCGGAGCTATACACGCACCGGACCGAGATGCCATTTCATATCGAACGTCGATCCGGCGGACATCGCCGCGGTATTGGAGGACTTGGATCCGGCTACAACCCTGTTCATCATCGCGTCGAAGACGTTCACTACTCAAGAGACGATGACGAATGCCCAGGTCGCGCGCAGATGGATCATTGAGGAGCTGGGCAACGATGCAGTCGCTCAGCACTTCGTGGCCGTATCGACGAACGAGCAGGCAGTGATCGAGTTCGGTGTCCAATCTGGCAACGTCTTCGGCTTCTGGGACTGGGTAGGTGGGCGATATTCCATGACGTCCGCGATCGGGCTCTCGACACTGATCGCTGTAGGCCCGGTTCAGTTCCGTGCGCTACTGGACGGCTTCGCGGCTATGGATGAGCACTTCCGCACCGCACCTGCGGATCGCAATGTGCCACTACTCATGGGACTCATCGCCGTGTGGAATAGGAACTTCCTCGGTATTCCCAGCACCGCGGTCTTGCCTTACAGCAACGACCTATCCCGATTCCCTGCGTACCTGCAGCAATTGGCCATGGAGAGCAATGGCAAGCGCGTGAGGCGAGACGGCGCGGCCGTCAACTATGCCACCGGAGGCATCGTCTGGGGAGAGCCCGGCACGAACGGGCAGCACTCGTTCTACCAGTTACTGCATCAGGGCACCGACGACGTCGCCTCGGACATCATCGTTGTCGCGAATCCGGCCGCGCCGGTCAACGCACGCACGTCGGCTCAGCACGACACCCTCGTAGCCCATGCGCTCGCCCAAGCCTCGGTGCTGACATGCGGGGTCACCGAGGAGGAACTGCGTGCGACCGGTACCCCCGAGGATCTCATCCCACACAAGGCGATGGTTGGCAATCACCCCACGTCCGTGGTGATGATGCCCGAACTCACGCCCTTCACACTCGGTGTCCTCATTGCCGCATACGAGCACAGCGTGTTCGTTCAGGGAGCCGTCTGGCAGATCAATTCGTTCGACCAATGGGGGGTCGAACTAGGCAAGAAGGTCGCGGCCGGGATCCTGTCCGATATCGAATCCGGGGTAAGTGACGATCCAGCACTCGATGGAGCCACGCAAGCGAGCGTGGCTCAGTATCTGGCCTATCGATCAGTCCGAACTTCGACGACGTAGGTAGCGTTCGAATTCTCGAGCTATGGCCTCGCCCGAAGCCTCGGGAAGCTCGGTGGTATCGCGCGCCTGTTCCAGTTGCCGGACGTAGTCGGCAACTTCGTCGTCATCCTCGGCGAGTTCGTCGACACCGATCTCCCAGGCACGGGCCTCCTCGACCAGATCGCCCAGGGGAACGGGGATGTCCAGGACATCCTCGACCCTGCGCACGAGCGCGAGTGTTCCCTTGGGTGACGGGGCCTGTCCGACATAGTGCGGAATCGCCGCCCACAGCGAGACAGCGGGCAAGCCGAATCGTTCGCACGCTTCCTGGATGACCCCGACGATGCCGGTGGGGCCTTCGTAGGAGCTCGGTTCCATGCCCAGATCCGCGGCGAGGGCGGCGTCCGTGGTCGAGCCGGTCACAGGAACCGGCCGAGTGTGCGGGCTGTCGGACAGCAGCGCCCCCAAGGTGACCACGAGGTTGACGTCCAATTCCGCCGCCAGACCCAGGATCTCCCGAGTGAACTGCTGCCAGCGCATGTTCGGCTCGATGCCCTGGATAAGAACCACATCCCGGGGGAAGAGTGGAATGCGAGCGACGAAGATCCGAGTGGACGGCCATTCCAGTTGCCGCACGCCCGAGTCGTCCAGACTGATGTGCGGTCGGTTCACCTGGTAGTCGTAGTACTCCTCCGGATCCAACTCGGTGAGCAACTCGGCCTGCCAGACCTCACGCAGATGGGTGATGCTGGAACTTGCCGCCTCACCGGCGTCGTTCCAACCCTCGAATGCCGCGATCATCACCGGGTCGGTGAGCGACGGGAGCCCGTCGAACTCGATCACGAAGCCCCCTCAGTCACGTCGCCCCTTCTGTCACGGTCGCCCCTTATGCACGTGTGCGCTCGGCGATGGTCTGTACCAAGCCTGCCACGAGGGCCGGCCACTGCAAGGGTACGTCGTGGAGCGCTCGATACCACCGCTGGACGAAAAAGGGTGCCGGTAGCTCCGCGATAGCCGAGGCTCGCGCCGCCGCCCAAACTGCGGTGAGCCGATCCGGATCGCGTTCGTCAGGGATGGTGGGCGGTTCGCACACGACCGCCCATACCGGGCATCCCACCGCCGCGATGTCCTCAGCCGGGTCGTAGTCGAACATCGCATCCAGGACCGACATGTGCCGGTCCATACCGATCCGGGTGAACACCCGGCCCGCGGAGTCCGTTCGGAAGGTCGGCTCCAGGGCAGCCTGCACCTCCTGTCCCCAATAGGGAGACAGATCGCCCGTGGATATCGCCTCCCACAACACCGGTGCGAGCATTCCTAGCGGGGGAGGGCGCAGCGCTTCCCGCGCCGCCTCCTGGTCGCCCAGTTCGGCCAGGAGGTGGCGCGGTCCGAAAAGCCCTCCGTCGATGAGGGCCGCAGCACGCACGCGTAGGGGGAACAGAGCGGCCGCGCGCAGCGCCACCGATGCACCCCAGGAGTGACCGACAACTATCGCCTGATCGACACCACACGCGTCCAGGACCTCGACAACATCCGTCGCCAGACGCGTCATGCTCACATCGGTGTCGACCGAGACGTCCCTGCCGTCCTCATCCACCGAAGCGTCGCCATGACAACGCTGGTCGATCGCTATGACGCGAATGCCGCTCATTCGGGACATCACCGGTGACCAGTAGTGCCGCTGTTGCGAGAGTCCATGAAGGAGAACCACCGGAAGATCCGCCCGGGCAACACTCGCGGGCAGCGTCACGTCGTCGAAGACAACGCCCACTCCGTCGGAGGTTCGCACCCGCACTCGGCCCACGCTAGCGATCTACACTGGCGAACGATGAGTCGAGTACCCACGGCAGTCCTCTTCGACCTCGACGGCACCTTGCTCGATAGTGAGCACCTGTGGCTGGAATCGGAACTCGAGGTGATGAAATCCCTGGAGTCCGACTGGACGGTGGTCGATCAGCGGACGTGTTTGGGTGGCCCACTCGATCGGGTGGCCGCGTACATGGTGCAACGCAGTGGGACCTCGCACAACGCGGGGTACGTGGGCGATCTGCTGTTACGCACCATGGAGGCGAATCTCAGGGCTGCTCCGTTGCGGTGGCGACCCGGGGCACGCGACTTTCTTCAAGCGACCATCGATTCTGGCATTCCGCGCGCTCTGGTGACCTCGTCCTGGGCAGTACTGGTCGCTGCTGTCGCTGACCGGATCAGTCTGGAGTTCGGAACCGATCCGTTCACCGCGGTCGTGGCCGGTGATCACATCGTTAACGGCAAGCCGCACCCGGAGCCCTACCTGCGTGCAGCCGAACTCCTGGGCACGTCCCCCGAGCGATGCCTGGCCATCGAGGATTCGCCGACGGGAGTGAAGTCCGCGGCCGCCGCCGGGTGCGTCGTGGTGGCTATCCCGCACCTGGCGCCCCTCCCGCCGGAGTTGTCCGACCTCTACGTGGTCGACTCACTCGAAGGCACCGATCCCGCGCGGTTATGGGAGCAGGCACTAGCTCACGGGCGGTAGTGGGGGCGTGACTCCACCATGACTGGGACACAGATCGCGGAACGAACACCAGGCGCACAGAGCCGAGGGCGATGGTTGGAAGCCGTCATCGACCGCACGCGCGATCGCATCCCGGATGGCGAGGATCTTGCGTTCTGTCGCCAGCAGTTCTTCGCCCCGGGGCTCGTAGGCGAGGCTCTGACCGTCCTTGAGGTACAGCAACTGCAGACGCGTGGGCACATCACCGGTCATCCGCCACCACACGAGGGCGTAGAAGCGCATCTGGAACATCGCTTTGGATTCGAAGCCCGTACCGGGGCTCTTACCGGTCTTGTAGTCCACGAGCCGGATGCGTCCATCCGGAGCCCGATCCACTCGATCGACGAAGCCGCGCAATGTCAATCCATCGCTGAGGTCGGTTGAAACGGCCATCTCGCGCGCATGGGGCTCCAAGCGTCGCGGATCCTCCATGGTGAAGTAGGTATCCAGAAGCGACCGAGCCGGCGCGATGATTGCTTGGGCGACGGCGTCCGCATCGCCGACCATGTCCGACTCCAAGGCAGCTGCGCTCTTTGGATCACTGCCTTGCAGTGAACGCCAACGGTCCTCGAACAATGAGACTGCCCGGTCCACCGTACGGTCGGCGGGTGCCAATGCGAACAGGTCCTCCAAGGCCCCATGAACCAACGTGCCGCGCACCGCAGCCGCTGCGGGCGGCTCGGGGATCTTGTCGATCACGCGAAGCCGATACAAGAGCGGACACGTCATGAAGTCCCCAGCCCGCGACGGGGACAGCGAGGACGGAAACATGCCGTTCACCCTAGATGCGATGCCGCTAGGGTCCTTCGAATGGCGCGACCGTTGCACCCCCAGCCGTCATTCGATACTGTATCGATCGTTCCGCGATCAACCGGCGACATCGCCCCCGGCGATCTTGTCCAACTGACCGATACCCGCGGGAACAAGACGACCATCACCGTGCGCCCTGGAGCGATCCTGCATACCCATCGTGGTCAGATCCCGCACGACGCACTCATCGGTCTGCCGGAGGGTGCATCGACCCTGTCCACCCGGGGCATCGCCTATCTCGTCCAGCGTCCCCAACTGGACGACTACGTCTTAGGCATGCCGCGACAAGCGGCCGTGATCTATCCCAAGGATGCAGCGCGCATCGTCGCGCTTGCCGATCTGGGATCAGGAGGACGCGTCCTGGAGGCCGGGGTGGGGGCAGGGGCGCTGACCTGCTACCTGCTCCGTGCCGTAGGTCCCTCCGGGGGAGTCATCAGCGTCGAACGACGATCGGATTTCGCCGAGCAGGCGCGCGAGAACGTCGCCCGGTGGTTCGCAGGCATGCCGGACTCGTGGACGCTCATCGAAGGCGACCTCGCCGACACGACTCCGGAACAGATGTCGAAAGCCGGATGCGCCGAGGGCCTGGATGCGGTGGTGTTGGACATGCTCGCACCCTGGGAGTGCCTCGACGTTGCCGACCGGCTGCTGCGACCGGGCGGTGCTCTGGTCGCGTACGTGGCCACCACAACACAGTTGTCTCGTCTAGTGGAATCGATGCGGCTGACTCGCCGGTGGACCGAACCCCGGGCAGAGGAGAGCATCGTGCGCACCTGGCACCTCGATGGCCTGGCCGTGCGACCCGATCACCGGATGTCCGGCCACACGGGATTCCTCGTGGCATCACGCCATATGGCACCGGGTCAGCTGGCACCGGAACGTAAGCGGCGCCCCGCGCCCGGTGCCTACGGTGAGGACTACGCCGGGCCCGGGGGCGACCGAACCGCAGATGGGACCGAACCGGGTTAGGGTCGAGACAGGAGGTGCACTATGCATGAGCCGAGTCCGGAGAGCCGGTTACTCGCCTTGGAGACCGCGCTGAGCGAGGTTCGTGGGGAGTTGACCGCCCAGAAGGATCACAACCAGCGCCTGGTCATGACCCTGCGCGATGCCCGCGAGCAGATCGTCGCCCTCAAGGCCGAGGTCGATCGACTCGGCGAGCCTCCGAGCGGCTACGGCACCTTCATCGAGGCCCATGAGGACGGCTCAGTGGACGTGATCGCCTCCGGTCGCAAGTTGCGGGTTGCCGTGAGCCCAGGCGTCGGTCCGGACACCCTGGTCCCCGGTCAGGAGGTGGTGCTCAATGAGTCGATGAATATCGTCGGCAAGCGCGAGTACGAAGTCGTAGGCGAGATCGTCACTTTCAAGGAGATGCTCGGACCGGATCGGTGCGTGGTGGTTGCCAACGCCGACGAAGAGCGAGTGATGCGGATCGGCATGCCCCTGAAGGAAGTGAAGTTGCGGGCCGGTGAGGCGCTGATGTGCGACACCCGAAGCGGCTACGTGATCGAGCAGGTGCCCCGCGCCGAGGTCGAGGAACTCGTCCTCGAGGAGGTTCCCGATATCGACTACACACGCATCGGAGGTCTGGGAACCCAGATCGATTCGATCCGCGATGCAGTGGAGCTGCCCTACATCCACGCCGATCTATTCGCCGAACATGCCCTACGCGCTCCGAAGGGCATCCTTCTCTACGGACCTCCCGGATGCGGGAAGACGCTCATCGCGAAGGCCGTCGCCAACTCGTTGGCAAAGAAGGTCGCGGAGAAGACCGGGAAGTTGGAGGCCAAGAGCTATTTCCTGAACATCAAGGGCCCTGAGCTGTTGAACAAGTATGTGGGCGAGACCGAGCGACACATCCGCTTGGTATTCCAACGCGCGCGCGAGAAGGCTTCCGAGGGAATGCCCGTGATCGTGTTCTTCGACGAGATGGACTCATTGTTCCGGACTCGAGGCACCGGAGTGAGCAGCGATGTGGAGAACACCATCGTGCCTCAGCTGCTCTCCGAGATCGATGGAGTGGAGAGCCTGGAGAACGTCATCGTGATCGGTGCGTCGAATCGCGAGGACATGATCGATCCGGCGATCCTTCGTCCTGGTCGCCTGGACGTCAAGATCAAGATCGAGCGGCCCGACGCAGAGTCCGCTCGCGACATTCTGAGCAAGTACCTTGTATCGACCCTTCCGATCCACCGCGACGACCTCGTGGAACATGGGGGCGATGCCGATGCGGCTTGCGCCTCGATGATCCAGCGAGCGATCGAACGCATGTACGCGGAGTCGGAGGAGAACAGATTCCTGGAAGTCACTTACGAGGGTGGGGACAAGGAGGTCTTGTACTTCAAGGACTTCAACTCCGGTGCCATGTTGGAGAACATCGTGTCCCGGGCTAAGAAATCGGCGATCAAGGAATTCCTGGAAACGGGGGAGAAGGGCATTCGCGTTCAGCATCTCCTCGATGCCTGCGTAGACGAATTCCGCGAGAATGAGGACCTTCCGAACACCACCAACCCGGACGACTGGGCGCGCATCTCCGGTAAGAAGGGTGAACGTATCGTGTTCATCCGCACGCTGATCCAGGGCAAGTCCGGGGGAGCACCCGGACGGTCGATTGACAACATCGCCAACACCGGCCAGTACCTGTAGCTGTTCCAGCTCAGCTGAGAAGGGGTCCATGAGCGTCCACCGGATCATGGGGATCGAGACCGAGTACGGCATCAACGTGCCCGGACATCCGACCTTGAACGCGATGGTTACTTCATCGCAAATCGTCAACGCTTACTCGTATCTGACGTCGGATACGTCGCCGGCGTCCTCGCGGTCCGGCAAGTCGCGCTCGGGGCAGGCCAGGTGGGATTACGACGAGGAATCGCCGCTACGTGATGCACGCGGATACGACATGACGCGCGCAGAAGCGGATCCCAGTCAACTGACCGACGAGGATCTGGGGCTCGCCAACGTGATCTTGACCAACGGTGCACGCCTGTATGTGGATCACGCCCATCCGGAGTACTCCTCACCAGAGGTAACGAACCCACGTGACGCCGTGCTGTGGGATAGGGCAGGGGTGGCGGTGATGAATGCGGCAGCCAAGGCCGCCGCTGCTGCCCCTGGAGGGCAGCAGATTCTGCTGTACAAGAACAACACCGACAACAAAGGTGCGTCTTACGGTACGCACGAGAACTATTTGATGAGGCGGGCCACACCGTTCTCCGAGGTCGTTCGGCACATGACCCCGTTCTTCATCACGCGCCAGGTTTTCACCGGCGCAGGTCGCCTAGGTGTGGGGCAAGACGGTCGACATCCCCGATACCAAATCAGCCAGCGTGCCGATTTCTTCGAAGTGGAGGTCGGTCTTGAGACAACGTTGAAGCGGCCGATCATCAACACCCGCGACGAGCCGCATGCCGATCCAGAGAAGTATCGCCGCCTCCACGTGATCGTCGGCGACGCGAATCTGAGTGATACCGCCACGTATCTGAAGATGGGCACCACCGCCATCGTGCTGTCCATGATCGAAGACGGATTCCTCGAGAGCTTCGACGTCATGCCCACCGAACCGGTAGCCGAGATGCACCGCGTGTCCCATGACGTGACGTTGCAACACCTCATCACGCTGGCGGATGGCAGATCGATGACCGCAGTCGACGTGCAACGGGCCTTCCTGGATAGAGCCTGGGCCTATTGCGACTCGCGATGGGGGTCGCAGTACGACGAACAGACGAAGGATGTACTGGCGAAATGGGGTGCCCACCTCGATGCCCTGGCGACCGACCCCTCGAGCGTGGCGGACACGGTCGATTGGGTGGCGAAACTGACGTTGATCGAGGGCTACGTCAAACGTGACGGCCTTGACTGGTCGGATCCCCGTCTGGCACTCGTGGATCTGCAGTACTCCGATATCCGCCCGGAGAAGGGCCTGGCCGCGAGGCTCGAACAGCGAGGCCGACTGGTGCGCATGTTCGATGACGAGGAAGTGGAGCGTGCACGCATTCATCCTCCACACGACACCCGCGCCTACTTCCGAGGGCGGTGTATGAGCAGATTCCCCGGGTCGATCGCTGCGGCGTCCTGGGACTCCGTGGTGTTCGATCTTCCCGAACGGGACGCGCTACTGCGAGTCCCCACCATCGAGCCCACTCGCGGCACGAAGGACCACGTCGGCGACCTGCTCGATCAGGCAGCTGACGCCGGCGAACTGATCGATGCGCTTACTGCGGACTAGCCGGTTACGCTGGAGCCATGGCAGCCCAAGAGAACGCCGAGCACAAGAAGGCCCAACGACGAAGTGAGACCGACGAGGTCGAGGAGCCCCTACCGAGCGCATCGGAGTCCAAAGAGGCCCTCGATGCCGATGTTGACTCCATCCTCGACGAGATCGACGAGGTGCTGGAGGAGAACGCCGAGGATTTCGTGAAGTCGTTTGTCCAAAAGGGCGGCCAGTGACCGATTCGCTACCCCCGGCGTTCCACCGGATCGGTAATGCGTCCTTCGCCGAATTCCTGAACGCGACGGGAACCTCATCCGTGAATCGGGAAGCTGGGACCGTGCAGGCGCCGCACGGCACGACCATCGTGTCGTTGGTATTCGACGGCGGTGTGGTGATGGCCGGTGATCGACGCGCCACCATGGGCAACGTCATAGCGCAAAAGGACATCGAGAAGGTATTCGAAGCCGATTCCCACTCCGTCGTGGGCATTGCTGGTACCGCCGGTATCGCCGTTGAACTCGTGCGACTGTTTCAGGTGGAGCTCGAGCATTACGAGAAGATCGAGGGGACCCAGTTGTCCCTCGAAGGCAAGGCCAATCGTTTGTCGACGTTGCTTCGAGGGAATCTCGGTATGGCCATGCAGGGACTCGCGGTAGTGCCGCTGTTCGCGGGCTACGACATCGCCAAGGAACGCGGCCGGATCTTCTCCTACGACGTCACGGGCGGTCGATACGAGGAACACGACTTCTATGCCGTGGGATCTGGCTCCTCGTTCGCCCGCGGCTCACTGAAGAAGCTGTTCCACCCGGATGCCACCGACGACCAAGCGGTGCGCATCGCCCTGGAGTCCCTCTACGACGCGGCAGACGACGACTCGGCGACCGGTGGTCCGGACCTGGCACGGCGCATATTCCCCATGGTTGCGATAGTCACCGCGGAAGGCGTTCGGATGATGGACGAGGACTCCGTTGCGCGCGCGGCGCAGCGCATGGTCGATGAGCGGATGAGTCGCCCGAATGGTCCACGCGCGCGAATTGACGACGAAACGGCAGGTGAGTGATGAGCGTTCCGTTCTACGTCTCGCCCGAGCAGATCATGAAGGACAAGGCGGACTTCGCGCGTAAGGGGATCGCCCGAGGTCGCGCGGTCGTCGTCGCTCAATACACCGGTGGCATCGTCTTCGTTGCGGAGAACCCGTCTAAGGCGCTACACAAGATCAGCGAGATCTACGACCGGATCGGCTTCGCCGCAGTGGGCAAGTACAACGAATTCGAGAATCTCCGGGTAGCCGGTATCCGCCTCGCCGATCTGCGTGGCTATTCCTACGACCGCGGGGATGTCACGGGTCGCAGCCTTGCTAACGCTTACGCCCAGACCCTGGGCGCAATCTTCACCGAAACCACCAAGCCGTACGAGGTGGAGATAGTCGTAGCCGAGGTCGGCCAAGACGAAGCGACAGATCAGTTGTACCGACTCACCTTCGATGGTTCGGTGGCGGACGAACACGGCTATGTCGCGATGGGGGGATCGGCCGATGCGATAGCCGGGGCGCTCTCGGCGGCGTGGCAGGGTGGTCAGGACCTCGGTACATCGCTGCGTCAGGCGGTCCATGCCCTCGGTGAGCACGGCACCGAGGAGGCTCGGGCATTAGGGGGCGCCGACCTCGAGGTCGCTGTGTTGGAACGCAGTCGGCCGCGGCGAACCTTCCGGCGAATAGAAGGTGCCGAACTCGAAGAGCTGCTCAGCGGCTGACGAAGTCCGCCATCCCACCTACAGTGGTGTGATGGACCGCAGGATCTTCGGGCTCGAGACCGAATACGGGGTCACCTGCACGTTCCGTGGTCAGCGGCGTCTGAGCCCCGATGAGGTGGCGCGTTACCTGTTCCGTCGTGTGGTCGCGTGGGGTCGCAGCAGCAACGTCTTCCTGCGAAATGGCTCGCGGTTGTATCTCGATGTGGGCAGCCACCCCGAATATGCGACAGCGGAGTGCGACAGCGTCCAGCAACTCATCACGCACGACCGTGCGGGGGAGCGGATCCTCGAGGGGCTCAGTGTCGACGCGGAGTCCCGGTTGCGAGAAGAGGGCATTTCGGGCGACATCTATCTGTTCAAGAACAACACCGATTCCGCCGGTAACTCTTACGGATGTCATGAGAACTACCTCGTGGAGCGGTCTACGGACTTCCTCGCACTCGCGGAGGGGTTCATTCCATTCCTCATTTCTCTGCAGATCATCACCGGCGCGGGCAAGGTGCTGCAGACACCCCGTGGCGCCGTCTACTGCGTGAGCCAACGAGCGGACCACATCTGGGAGGGCATCTCGAGTGCCACCACCCGCTCACGGCCGATCATCAATACACGCGACGAACCCCACGCCGATGCCGACATGTATCGCCGCTTCCAAGTCATCGTCGGTTACAGCAACAAGAGCGAGACCACCTCCATGCTCAAGGTGGGAGCGGCGGATCTGGTGCTTCGCATGCTGGAGTCCGGAGCGGTCATGCGTGACATGTCCTTCGAGAATCCGATCCGTGCGATTCGCGAGATCAGCCACGACACCAGCGGAACCCGGCAGGTGCCGCTCACCACGGGCCGTGAATTGTCTGCGCTGCAGATGCAATGGGAGTACCTGGACAAGGTCACTCAGTACGTGGATCGTCGAGGGCTGAGAAGCGATCCCACGACCGCTCGCGTTCTCGACCTATGGGAGCGTTCACTCAAGGCCGTGGAGGCTCAGGACTTCTCCGCCGTCGACACTGAGATCGATTGGATCATCAAGAAGAAGCTGATCGAGCGATATATGGACAAACATGGTCTGACGCTGTCAGATGTCCGTGTTGCGCAGCTGGATCTGGCCTACCACGACATCAATAGAGACCGTGGACTGTTCTATCTGTTGGAGAAACGCCGATTGGCGAGCCGTATCACTGCGGATCCCGAAGTTTTCGAGGCGAAGAACGTCCCGCCGCAGACGACCCGGGCCAAATTGCGCGGAGATTTCGTCCGCCGCGCGCAAGAGCGGCGTCGGGATTTCACAGTGGACTGGGTCCATCTGAAGCTCAACGATCAGGCCCAGCGGACGGTGCTGTGCAAGGACCCGTTCGCGAACGTTGACGAGCGCGTCGAACGGCTCCTGGCCAGCATGTAGCTAGTCGTGCCGTAGCCTGCCGGTGTGAAACCAGTAGCTGTGTCCGCCGCCGCCATATCCGCGCTGATCGTCCTTGCCGGCTGCTCGAGCGGATCCGGGCAGTCCACTGCCCCTACTCCGGCGTCGGCGAGTGCGACGTTCGCAGTGACCGACTGCGGAGTCTCGGCGGGACCGGAGCAAGTGGACGCCGCTGACGGGGTCGCCGTCACCCCCGACGTCAGCGTTCTCGACACCGACGTGCCCCTGGTCTACGTGCGTGAGGACTCCTCACCAGCTCGGGAATTGATCACCTCGGAGTTGCGGCCAGGCTCCGGGGATACCGCGGCGCTCGACGACCTGATCACCGTCGAATACTGCGGCGTGGGTCTGGCCACGGGGGCGCTGTTCGACTCATCTTGGGCTCGGGGCGCACCGGCGACATTTCCGTTGAGCCAAGGATCTTTGATCCAAGGGTGGGTCGATGGCATTCCCGGTATGCAGGTCGGTGAGCGTCGCGTGCTGGTCATCCCCAGCGATCTGGCCTACGGTCAAAACCCCCCGCCAGGCATCGAGCCTGGAGAGACATTGGTCTTCGTCGTCGAACTACTCGGCGTCGGGCAATAGCAGTACCCATCGACAGCGAGGACAACCACCATGAACAAGCCAGAGATCGATTTCATCGACGGACCCGCCCCCAGCGATCTGGTCATCACCGACCTCATCGAAGGAACGGGCACCGAGGCCAAGGCCGGCGACACAGTCGACGTGCACTACGTGGGGGTCGAGTTCGACACCGGCGAGCAGTTCGATGCCTCCTGGGACCGCGGCGAGTCCATTTCGTTCCCGCTTTCGGGCCTGATCGCCGGATGGCAGGAGGGCATCCCGGGCATGAAGGTGGGCGGTCGACGCCAGTTGGTGATCCCCCCGGAGAAGGCGTACGGACCGGCCGGTGGGGGTCATCGCCTTTCGGGCAAGACACTGGTGTTCGTTATCGATCTGCTCGCTGTGCAGTAGAGCCCAGCGGTATCGCACATGACAACGAGTTCGGTTTCGCGCACAGAGCGACTACTGAACCTCGTCATCGCCCTACTTGCGACGCGTGGGCCCCTGTCCCGGGCATCGATCCAGTCCTCCGTGGCGGGTTACGACTCCGGTGCTTCCGTGGCTGCGTTCGAGCGGATGTTCGAGCGCGACAAGGAGGAACTGCGAGCCATGGGGGTGCCGATTCGCACCATCACCGACGCCCACGGCGAAGTGCAGGGGTACGTGGTTGATGCCGACGAATATGCAACCGCAGATTTGAGCCTCACTGCCGATGAAATCGCGGTTCTTAACCTGGCCGCGCAACTGTGGGACAACGCAGTCTTGGAGTCCGCGGCGCTCACGGCGGTGCGCAAACTCGAATCCACCATCGATGAGGAAGCGACAATCGCGTCGAACACTTTCGGTGTACTCACCGCGAGGGATGCCGCGCTCCTTCCGCTGCTGCGCGCGGTGCGAGATGGCCGCGTGGTGCGCTTCGAGTACCGCAAGCCCCAGCAGGATGAAGCAGAGAAGCGAACCGTCGAGCCCTGGGCCGTCCACAGCAAGAACGGCCGCTGGTATCTCGCCGGCTGGGATGTCGGCCGCGGCGAGGAGCGCGTGTTCCGCTTATCGCGCATAGCCGGTTCGGTGCAGGTCACCGGAACCGACATCGATGTCGGCCGGCGCTCCAGCAACCGTGAATGGGACGTTGAGATCGACGACGACGTCACCGCGCAGATCGACATTCCGGCCGGAGTGGGGGGCGAACTCAGGCGACTACCTGCCGCAGCCTCCAAGGGCACGCATTTCACGATCACCGAAGGCCAGCAGCAGTTGCTAACCCTGCTGTGGCGCGCCGACCCGTCGGTCCGACTCATCGGCCCGCACGAGTTACGCGACGAGTACATTGCCGGGCTGCAGCGAATCGAACGGGCCCATCGATGAGCGAGACATCCACCGAACGGCTCGCCCGGCTCTTGGCATTGGTGCCGTGGTTGCGCGCCAACGATGGCATCACCATCGAACAGGCGGCTGAGCACTTCGGGGTCTCCGCCGATCAACTCACCACTGATCTGTGGCAGCTGATCGTGTGTGGCATTCCCGGATACGGACCAGATCAACTCGTGGACATCCAGTTCTGGGACGACGATGGCATCCACGTCATCGATGCCATCGCGTTGGATCGACCGCTGCGGTTGACCGGCGAAGAGGTAGCCGCGCTGCACGTGGCGCTACGTGTCCTGGCCCAGGTTCCGGGCAACCACGATCGACAAGCACTGGTGTCCGCGATGGCGAAACTCGAAGAAGCCGGCGCCCCGCCGGTTCCAATCGATGTGCGGGTGTCAATCGACGCGGCTGTCCGGGCGGCAATCGATACCGCCGTCGAAGGCGCGCAATGGCTGCTCATCGAGTACGCCGCGGCCGACGGCGATCAGATCACCGAACGCAAAGTGCGCCCGCTTCATACCTACGCCGTGGATGACCGCGTCTACCTGCACGCGTGGTGCGAGGTAGCCACGGACGTTCGAACCTTCCGGCTCGATCGCATCCACACCGCCGCGGTCACCAATGCCCCCGATGGCGTCGGCCTAACGCCGGGCACGCCCGCCATCTCGCTCACCCCCAAGATCACCCCCGAGATCACCCAGGTGGCCCGGATCGCCATAGATCCGCAGGCGGCCTGGATCTTCGACACCGAGGATGTCGAGCCCGTCACCACGAGCCCGGGCGAACCCCCGCAAGCCCTGGTCCGATTCGCCTCACTGGACTGGCTAGTCCGCTGGGTGCTCGGCCACGGGGGACGGGTCCAGGTCCTGGAGCCCGATTCCGCGCGGACCGCGGTCCTCGAGGCCGCTCAGCAACGCCTCGCCGCGGGCCCAACGACCTGACCAACCCCACATCCCCACCGGGGTTACACTCAAGGCCTCTCACTCAGAAGGAGCGTGCACCATGCCCAACCTGCGCTGGCAGGAGCTGCTCATCATCGTGGCACTCGTGGTGCTGCTGTTCGGCGCCAAGCGGCTGCCCGACGCTGCGCGTGGCCTTGGGCGCTCGCTGCGCATCTTCAAGGCTGAGACCAAGGGCATGCACGACGACGATTCCTCAGACGCAAAGTCCGGTGAGGTCGCTGCATCGGACCCTGAGGCGCTCGAAACGGGCAAGAAGTCGGATACCACTGCGCAGGCCTCCGAGACCTCGCCGGAACGCAACGACTCCTAAGTTCCACCCGTGGCCGTTCGCGAACGCGGGAGCAATCCTCAAGGCTCGATGCCGCTGGCCGAGCACCTTCGAGAGCTCCGCTCACGTCTCGTCAAGTCCGGCATCGCCATCGTCGTCGGCATGGTGGTCGGCTGGATCCTCTATCCGTCGATCTTCGCGCTGCTCAGTCAACCGTTCGAGGGTGCGGTAGCACAGGCGCAAGCCGAAGGCCGTGATGTAACCCTCGCGCTGACCGGCGTGACCGATCCGTTCGTGCTGCAGTTGCAGGTGGCCGCGATCACCGGCGTGGTGATCTCCGCACCGATCTGGCTCTACCAGCTCTGGCGGTTCGTCACCCCGGGGCTGCACAAGCACGAGAAACGCTGGGGCATCGCCTTCGTTGCGGTGGCGACCCCGTTGTTCTTCGCCGGCACGCTGCTGGCCTACACCGTCCTGCCGGTCGGCCTGGAGATCTTGTTGGGCTTCACGCCGGACAACGTGGAGAACATCGTCTCGGTGGATAGGTATCTGTCCTTCTTTATCCGCACGGTCATTGTGTTCGGCGTTGGATTCCTTACTCCATTACTCATCGTCACCTTGAACTTCGCTGGTGTGCTCTCCGGTAAGCGACTTCTGTCCTGGTGGCGCTGGATCATATTCGCCGTCTTCATCTTCGCCGCCGTGGCTACGCCCACCGGTGATCCGATCAATCTCGCCTTGCTTGCCGGACCGGTGCTGCTACTCGTGGTGATCGCCATCGGTATCGCACTGCTCAACGACAAGCGCCGTGCGCGCAAAGGTCTATTGGGGCCCGATTACTCCGAGTGGGATGACGACGAAGCTTCGCCGCTGGACACCGACAAGTGATCCACATCATCGCAAACCCGCGAGCTGGCGGGGGTAGGGCTGTCGCGTCAGCTAGTGGACTGGCTCGTGGCCTCGCCGATGCTGGCATCCCATGTCATGTGCACGTGACGTCCAGTCGGGAGGACACGATCGCCGCTTCTCGTACACACGCGGCACGAGGCATCGTGGTCGCATGCGGGGGAGATGGCACCGTGCACGATTGCCTTCAAGGGGTAATGACCTCCGGTTCGCAAGACAAGACGATGGCGATCTGGCCGGTGGGAACCGGCAACGACATCGCGCGTGGTCTGGGCTTGACACTGCATCCCACTGATTTCACACACTTCATCGAGGCCGTGATCGACAATGCGATCGTGCCCGTTGATGTGGGCGTAGTCGGAGGGGGACTGGATGCCGAGGGGGACCGGGCACCCCAGTTCTTCCTCGGAGTGTTGTCCTGCGGCTTCGACTCCGACGTCAACGAACGGGCGAATGCCATGCCCGCCAGGGTTGGACGTGCCCGCTACCTTCTGGGCTTGGCGCGGGAGCTGCCCATCGTTCGTCCCCGTTGGTATTCCATCGACAGCGACGGTCAGGACCGCAGCATGGCCGCGATGGTGGTGGCGATCGGAAACGGACCTGCGTACGGCTCGGGGATGCTGATCTGTCCCGAAGCAAACATGACAGATGGTCAACTGGATGTCACCGTGGTGACCAACACCCCCAAGCACACGTTCGTGTCGGTGCTGCCCAAGGTGTATTCGGGCAGGCACGTGGAGCATCCTTCGGTGGTCTCCTGGCGAGCGACGCGCCTGCGGATCGACGCACCCGATGCCATCGTCTTCGCCGACGGAGAGCGGGTCGGCCCGCTACCGGTCACCATCGAGGTTCTAGCCTCCGCCGTGCGCGTGCTGACTCCCAGAGCCGACTTAGGCTGAGGTCGTGTCCTCTCCCGCGGAGCGTTACGCCCGCTCCCGTGAGCGGGCACTCCAACCGGCGCTCGCTGAGTTCATGAAGGAATATCCCTTCGACCTGGATGCCTTCCAGATCCAAGCGTGCACCGCACTCGAACGGGGCTCGGGAGTCCTAGTCGCAGCACCGACTGGATCGGGTAAGACCGTGGTGGGGGAGTTCGCGGTGCATCTGGCGCTACGCGAGGGCGTCAAATGCTTCTACACCACACCCATCAAGGCTCTCTCCAATCAGAAGTTCGCCGAACTCACAGAGCGCTACGGAGCAGCCAAGGTCGGCCTGCTCACCGGCGATAATTCGATCAACGGTGAGGCGCCCATCGTGGTGATGACTACCGAGGTGCTGCGCAACATGCTCTATGCCGGTTCGAGCACGCTGGCTTCACTCGGCTACGTGGTCATGGACGAGGTGCACTACCTGGCTGACCGCTTTCGCGGTGCCGTCTGGGAAGAAGTGATCATCCACCTGTCGCAGAAGGTGACCGTGATCGCACTCAGCGCCACCGTGTCCAACGCCGAGGAATTCGGCGCGTGGTTGGCCGCGGTGCGTGGGAGCACCGAGATCATCGTCGAGGAGCACCGCCCGGTGCCCCTGTGGCAGCACGTGATGGCCGGGCACCACCTGTACGACCTATTCGTGGATGAGCACACCGTCAATGCCGAGTTGCTCGCCCTCGCTCGGCGTAGCCACCACCGCGGGCCACCGGGACGGGGAGGCAGGAACGGACGCCGAGGCAGGGGACGCCGACGCGACTCGCTCACTCCCTGGCGCAGCGAAGTGGTCGAGAAGCTCGAGACAGAAAACCTGCTGCCGTGCATCTACTTCCTGTTCTCCCGCGCTGGCTGTGACGACGCCGTGGAGCAGTGCCTGCGCTCGGGTCTACGACTGACTACCAGCGCCGAGCGGGAGACAATCCGCAGCGTGGTGATCGCCGGCACCATGGTGATCGCCGACGATGACCTGGCTGCCCTCGGTTACGTGGACTGGGCCGAAGCCCTGGAACGCGGCATCGCCGCGCACCACGCGGGCATGCTCCCGGCCTTCAAGGAGATCGTCGAGGACCTGTTCCAGCGCGGTCTGATCAAGGTGGTCTTCGCCACCGAGACCCTCGCGCTGGGCATCAACATGCCGGCCCGATCTGTGGTGCTCGAACGCCTGGTGAAGTGGAACGGTGAGGCGCACGTGGATCTCACCGCCGGGGAATACACCCAACTGACCGGTCGGGCCGGGCGGCGCGGCATCGACATCGAAGGTCACGCGGTGGTGGTGTGGTCCCACGAACTGGACCCGGAGGTCCTCGCCGGGCTTGCGTCTACCCGTACGTATCCACTGAAGTCGAGCTTCCAGGCCAGCTACAACATGGCGATCAACCTGGTCGGCAAGATCGGCCGCGCGAAGGCGCGCGAAGTCCTGGAGACCAGCTTCGCGCAGTTCCAGGCGGACCAGTCCGTGGTGGGGCTCAGCGCTGAGTTGCGCAAGCTCAAGGAGGCCCAGGCTGGATACGAGAAGTCGATGCACTGCCACCTTGGCGACTTCACCGAGTACGCGAGCTTGCGCGAGGAGATCACCCGCAAGGAGAAGGACGCCGGTAAACTCGCCAACGCGCAACGCAAGTCCGGAGCTGAGGAATGTCTGGCGAAAATGCGCCCGGGCGATGTGTTCGTCATTCCGCGCGGCAAGCGATCCGGTCCAGCAGTGGTGATTTCCTCAGCCGACCGTCCGCAGGATCCTCGCCCGCAGGTGCTTACCCACGAACGTCAGGTACGACGGGTTTCAACCGTCGACGTACCGGTAGCGGTCCCGATCCTCGGTCGAGTGAAGGTGCCGAAGAACTTCTCTGCCAAGGACGCTTCCATGCGCAGAGATCTCGCGCGCAAGGCGGTGAGCGTGGCCGAGGATGCAGATCACCACACGTCCGTCACCACATCCGCTCAAGACGACGAAGTCAGCGCCATTCGGGCCCGGATGCGCGCTCACCCGTGCCATGGCTGCCAGGATCGCGAAGCGCACGCGCGCTGGGCCGAGCGCTACTTCCGCACCGAACGGCAGATCCAGGACATCAACCGGCGCATCTCCACCCGCACTCACAGCATCGCCCGCCAGTTCGACCGAGTGTGCGAAACACTTGTGGACCTCGGCTACCTCGAGGGGGAGGGCGATGATCTGCGCATCACCGATTCGGGCCGCATGCTCGGTGGCTTGTATTCGGAATCCGATCTGCTGATCGCGCAGTGCCTGAAGGCTGGCCAGTGGAGCAACCTCCAGTCGGCCGAACTCGCCGCGGTCGTCGCGTGTGTGGTCTACCAATCACGGCGCAGCGAGGGTGACCTTCGTCCAGCAGTTCCAGGCGGACCGGTCGAGACGGCGGTCGATGAACTGTTCCGCACCTGGGCCACACTCAGCGATGTCGAGCGCGCCCACAAACTCAGCCCCGGACCGGAACCCGACGCAGGGCTGGCCTGGGCCATCTACCGTTGGGCCAAGGGCGCATCGCTTCTCACCATCTTGACCAGCAACGATGTGAGCGCCGGAGACTTCGTGCGCTGGACCCGCCAGGTGATCGACGTGCTCGGTCAGATCCAGCAGGCCGCCAGTGATCCCGCACTCAGAGACATCGCCGATCGAGCGGCGTCAGCTATCGATCGCGGTGTGGTCGGCTACGCGCCGGTTTTGGAGTAGCCGGATCCGCAGGCGGCTGACCCGTTACCCACAACTCCCGAGCTGGGCCTTTCGCTGGGGAGCCTCGGGTCCCACAATGGGCAAAATCTTTACTTTTGAAGCATTCAGGTTTACTTTCCATGCGTGGGAGGAAAGATGTCGAGCCAAGGTCAGGTGACGGTGCCCAAGGTGGTGCGCGAGTTACTGGACTTGCAGCCTGGTGATGAAGTCGAGTTCGACACCCGTGGCACGCAGGTCGTTTTGAGGAAGGCAACGTCGGGCATCGATTGGGATCGCGCCTACGGCATCGTCGATTTCCACGGCCGCAGTACCGATGAGATCATGGCGGAGATCCGTCCAAAGGACTCTGAAGACCGATGATCACCGCGATCGATTCCAACGTCCTGATCGACATCGTGGGGGGAGACCCTGACTTTGGCGATGCCTCTCGGATGGCTGTTGATCTGGCGGCTCGCGAAGGGCGGCTCGTGGTTTCCCCTGAAGTTGTCGCGGAATTCACCACAGGTTGCGGGTCCGCAGACGTGGCGTTCGCCGTGCTGGATGTGTTGAAAATCTCATTCGTTGATACTGGATTGCCGGCGGCCGGACGAGCGGGCGAGGCGCGGGGACAACGCCGCGCGCGCTCACGCATCACCCCGGACTACCTGATCGCTGCGCACGCGGCTACCCATGCGGACCGACTGCTCACGCGGGACTCGGATTTCTCGGAACTAGCGATCGATGGGCTGAAAGTGGTCACACCGTCGGCAATGATCGCGGCATGAGCGGCTAGATCTATCTGGTCGCTGGCTTCATCGCGGCTTCGGCGAAGCGGCGGACGCCCCATTCATCGACCACTTCCTCCCAATCCTGTGGTGATGCGGGGGAGGCCGGGATTGCTGTCTTCAGAAGTGACTTGGCCTTCGGGATGGGAACGTCACGTCGGATGGCGCTCACCGCTATGGCTGTCTCCAAGTAGTCAGCGTGGTCGTTGATCAAGCCGGCTAGGCGGGGGGTGAGCGGCTTGTTGAGCGGTTCGCTTGTGCAGGCCAGTTGAACGCCGGAGAGGTCACCGAACTGCTGGATCAGTCGAACCGCGGTCTTGTCACCTACGCCGTGCACGCCGGGTAGTCCATCGGAGGGGTCACCGCGTAGTGCGGCGACGTCGAGGTACTGAGCAGGGGAAACGCCAAAGCGCTCCTGCGCTGCTGCTTCGTCGAGCAACGGCCAGGCGTCCATCCCACCCTTAACCGTCATCAGAACTCCGGTGGTGTCGTCGATGAGTTGCACGAAGTCGCGGTCACCGGTGACGACGATCGTTTCAAGACCGTTCTGGGCAGCCAGATGCGCCAAGGTGCCGGCAACGTCGTCGGCCTCGAAATCCTCGACGCCCACTACGGGGACGCCCCAAGCGCTGAGGATCTGGTGGATGGCGCCGATCTGCGGGCCGAGTTCATCGGGCTCTTCTTCAGCCTCGTCGCTCTCCTCGGCAAGGCGGTGGGTCTTGTAGCTGGGGAGCAGTTCCACCCGCCATTCCGGGCGCCAATCGGTATCCCAGGCAGCGATCAAGGTGGTTGGATCGAAGCGTTCCCGCAAGCGTTCGATGGTCTGCAGCAGGCCGCGAATCGCATTGTGCGGGTGGCCATCGGGCGCAGTCATCGAGGCGGGCAGGGCGTAGAACGAGCGGTAGTACAAGGACGCGGTGTCCAGGATCATCACGTCGGGAGAGTGCTTCACGGCGGCAGTGTGGCACGGCATACCTTTGGGGAGTGGACATCATTTCCAGGTTGCAAGCAGCGATGCCCGGCGAGGGCGTGGCCGCGACGGTCATCACCCCGGGAGCCGATCTCCGGTATGTGGCCGGGTACGACGCTAAGCCACTCGAACGCCTGACTGCGCTGGTTGTCCCGGTGACGGGTCCGGCTTTCATGGTCGCACCGGAACTCGAAGGTCACGAGGCTCGGTCCAGTGCATTCGGTGCTGCGGGTGGCGAGGTCATCACCTGGGGGGAGACCGAGGATCCGTTTGCCATCATTGCTACGCGAATCTCGGGGTTGCCGGCTGGATCCGTAGCCGTTGATGACCACATGTGGGCTGAGCGGGTGCTGCGCTTGCGCTCTGTTTTGCCCGAGCGCGGGCAGGTGGTGGCCGGTGGGCTGCTGCGGTCGATGCGATTGGTGAAGACAGCTGCCGAGATCGAGTACTTGCAGGAAGCCGCCTCGGCGATCGATGCGGTGCATGCGCAGGTGCCGTCGATCATGCGTCCGGGGATGACCGAGGCGCAGGCCGGCGCGCTGATCGCCGATGCGATCCTTAAAGCCGGGCATGTGCAGGTGGATTTTGTGATCGTGGGCAGTGGCCCTAATGGCGCGAGCCCGCATCATTCGGTGTCCGATCGAGTGATGCAGGTCGGCGATCCGGTGGTGGCGGCGGACGCGAGCGGCGTGGCGCAGCTGCACC
>JBMTHB010000002.1:0-22391 GCA_049435845.1 Candidatus Nanopelagicales bacterium
CCCGCGGACCCCTGCAGGAGGTGCTCGACGACCTGGCCGCCGCCTACGCCGAACTCGACAGCCCCCTGCCCTTCCAGGCGCGCCCGGTCCGGCACGGCTCGTGGATCGGCGGGGATCGGGACGGCAATCCTTTCGTCACACCCGAGGTGACCGAGGCCGTCGTGCGCTTCCAACGCGATCACGCGGTGCTGGACCTGATCCCCCACATCGACCGGTTACTCGAGGATCTGTCCATCTCCGAACGCATCGCCGGCGCCAGCGAGCAATTGCGCGAGTCGGTGAAGCGGGACTTGGCGTATCTGCCCGATCTAGACCCCAGGTTCCTGCGCATCAACGCCGAGGAGCCGATCCGCCTGAAACTGACCGTCGTCTGGACCCGTCTTCGACTCACTCGTGAGCGACTCGCAGACGGTGGTCCGCACCGAACCGGTAGGGACTACGACAGCACACGCGAGTTGCTCGACGATCTGCTGCTGATCCGCCAGGATCTCCTGCAGCATCATGGCGAACTCGCAGCACACGGCGTACTGGACCGAGCCATTCGGGTAGTCGCATCGATCGGACTGCCACTAACCACCCTGGATATCCGAGAACACTCGGGAAAGTTCCATGAGGCGATCGGGCAACTGTTCACCCGGTTGGGATTCGACTACGACGCCTTGACACGCAGTGAACGCACCGAGATGCTCGCAGACGAACTCAGCGCACTACGACCCTTGGCGCCCAATCCACCACACCTGGACGAATCCGCCATGGTCACGTATCGAACTATGGAGACGGTACGCACGCTGCTGGATACCTACGGTGCTCGACCTGTCGAGTCTGTGATCGTTTCCATGACCCGCGGAATCGACGACATCCTCGCCGCCGTCGTGCTAGCACGCGAAGCGGGACTGGTGGACACCGTCAACGGCTCGGCACGGGTCGGCTTCGTGCCACTGCTGGAGACAGTGGAGGAGTTGCGACACGCGGACACCATCGTCAGTGGCCTCCTGGATCATCCCGTGTACCGGTCGATCGTCGCCTCGCGAGGAAACGTGCAGGAAGTGATGCTCGGCTACTCGGACTCCAACAAGGACGCCGGCATCACCACTTCCCAATGGGAGATCCACCTGGCTCAACGGCGGCTTCGCGACGTAACGAAAGAGCATGGAGTCCGACTTCGCCTGTTCCATGGACGCGGCGGCACCGTCGGTCGCGGAGGCGGCCCCACCTACGACGCGATCCTGGCCCAGCCATGGGGGGTTCTCGACGGGCAGATCAAGGTGACAGAGCAAGGTGAGGTCATCAGCGACAAGTACCTGCTGCCGGCCTTGGCCCGGGACAACCTCGAGCAGATGGTGGCCGCAGTCCTCGACGCATCGCTGCTCCACCGCACGCCGCGGCAATCGGGTGCGGAATTGGACAGGTGGGACGCGGTGATGTCGACCACGTCGCTCAGCGCGCAGCGCAAATACCGCGCGCTCGTGGAGGACCCGGATCTACCCCGGTATTTCACGCTGTCCACCCCGGTTGAGGAATTCGGCGCGATGCATCTGGGTTCACGGCCAGCTCGCCGTCCGGAGGGCACCACGGGCATCGGTGATTTGCGTGCCATTCCCTGGGTGTTCGGCTGGACTCAGTCTCGGCAGATCGTCCCCGGGTGGTACGGCGTGGGCTCGGGCCTGCGCGCAGCGCACGAAGCGGGCTTCGGTGAGGAACTCGCCGACATGCACAAGCAGTGGCACTTCTTCGCGAATTTCATCTCCAACGTGTCGATGACCTTGATGAAGACGGACTTGGATGTGGCTCGTCAGTATGTCGATCGGCTCGTACCGCCGGACCTGCATCGCATCTTCGAGGACATCGAGCAGGAGTATCGCCTTACGGTCGAACAGATCCTGCTGATCACCGGCGAAGCTGAACTCCTAGCCGACAATCCGACCTTGCGTCGCACCCTCGCCACCCGCGACACCTACCTGTTGCCGTTGCACTTCCTGCAGGTCTCGCTCCTGGATCGGATCCGTTCGGGGGATGACGCGAGCGAGCAACTGCGACGGGCCCTGTCGGTGACCATCAACGGAATCGCGACGGGCCTTCGGAACACCGGTTAGGCCAACTCCAGAAGCATCCGATGGTTGCCCAAGGTATTGGGCTTGACCCGCTCCAGTCCTAGGAACTCCGCGACGCCTTCGTCGTAGGACTGCAGTAGTTGCTCGTAGACGTCATGCTCCACGGGAGCCTCGTCGATCTCCACGAATCCGTGCTCGCCGAAGAAGCTCACCATGAAAGTCAAGCAGAAGATTCGGCGGATCCCGATGTTCCTGGCTCGCTGCACGAGTTCCTGAAGGATCAACGAGCCCACACCCTGGCGCAGGTGGGCACCGGCGACGGCGAGGGTGCGCACCTCGGCAAGGTCCTCCCACATGACATGCAGGGCACCGCAACCTACGACCATGCCGTCGATCTCGGCGACGACGAACTCCTGGATGTCCTCGAAAAGCGTGACGGTCGCCTTGGCGAGCAGATGACCGTCCACGGAGTACTCGTCGATAAGCGAGCGGATTGCTCGCACATCGTGCGTTCGAGCCGCGCGGATGGTGACTGACATGGCTCAGCGCTCCGGCTTGACTAACGGGAACAGGATGGTTTCGCGGATGCCGTAGCCGGTGAGGTTCATCAGCAGTCGATCGATCCCCAGGCCGACACCACCACTGGGTGGCATTCCATGCTCGAGCGCTCGAAGGAAGTCCTCATCGACGCGCATGGCTTCGTCGTCACCGCGGGCCGCGAGTGCCGCTTGATCGCTGAGTCGTTCGCGTTGGATGACCGGATCCACAAGTTCGGAATACCCGGTCGCCTGCTCGACTCCACCGACGTACAGGTCCCACTTCTCCACTACGCCCGGCCTCGAGCGGTGGGAACGCACCAGTGGCGAGGTGTCCACCGGGTAGTCCATGACGAACGTGGGTCGATCCAAGGTCGGCAGCACGTAATGCTCGAACAGTTCCTCCACGAGTTTGCCCGCTACCCAGGTGGGTGCGATGGAGATTTCCGCCGCGTCACACAGAGCTTCCAGTCGGGCCTGATCGGTTTGCGGTGAGATCGACTCGCCCACTGCGCCAGACACGCTCTCGTACAGATCGATGTAAGCCCACTCACCTGACAAATCGATGGTGCTGCCATCGATGCGGCTCACAACTTCGGTTCCACCGACGCTTCGCGCGACCGCCTGGATGATCTCCCGAGTGATCGTTGCCATGGTGCGGTAGTCGGCGAAGGCCTGGTAGAACTCCAACATCGCGAACTCCGGTGAGTGACTGGAGTCCACGCCCTCATTACGGAAGTTGCGGTTGATCTCGAAAACCCTTTCCAGGCCGCCCACCACTGCGCGCTTGAGGAACAGCTCCGGCGCAATCCGCAGGAACAGGTCGATGTCGAGGGCATTGGAGTGGGTGACGAAAGGCCGCGCAGCCGCCCCACCGTGCTGGGTCTGCAGCATGGGTGTCTCGATCTCTAGATACCCACGTTCGTTCAGTTCCTGCCGCAAGGTGGCGACTACATCCACGCGCAACCGGGCGATACGTGTCGCCTCCGGCCGCACGATGAGGTCGACGTACCGCTGACGAACTCGCGCCTCCTCGCTCAGCGGCTTGTGCGCGACAGGTAGGGGCCGCAGCGTCTTCGCAGCCATCCGCCACTCATCGGCGAGTACGGATAGCTCACCGCGCCTGGAGGACATGACTTCGCCACGTACGAACACCTGGTCTCCGAGGTCGACGAACTCCTTCCAGTCTTCTAGGGCCTGTTCACCGACCTTGTCCAGCGACAGCATGGCCTGGATCTCGGTACCTTCCCCGGAGCGCAGGGTCGCGAAGCACAACTTCCCTGTGTTCCGGGAGAAGATCACCCGTCCGACGATGCCGACCTCAACCCCGGTGTGCTCATCGGCTTGCAAATGGTCGTACCGGGCGCGGATGTTCGCGATGGTCTCGGTGATGGGCAACTCGACGGGATACGGATCGATTCCCCGGTCGGATAGTTCCTGACGCTTGGCGCGACGGATCCGCATCTGCTCCGGCAGATCGTCGTCGATGTCAGTGCCCTCCACGGTGGGCAAGGCTATTGGATCTACTCGATCTATCGGGCCACTGATGGTCGAGCGCCTAGTTGTTGCGCTCGAAGACCAGTCGAAGACCGGTGAGGGTGAGGTTCGGATCGTGATGCGTGATGGTCTCCGATTCCCCGATGACGACGGAGGCCAGTCCACCCGTCGCGACGACGGCCGTTACCGGTCCGATCTCCTCGACGATTCGATCGACGAGTCCGTCGACCTGACCGGCGAATCCGTAGACGGCTCCCGATTGCAAGGCTTCGACCGTGTTCTTGCCGATCGGTGATCGTGGCCGAGCCATTTCGACCTTCCGCAACTGGGCGGCCCGGTTCGCCAATGCATCCAAGGAGATCTCGATACCGGGTGCGAGAGCACCTCCGAGGAATTCCCCCCGCTCGGATACGACATCGAGATTCGTGGAGGTGCCGAAGTCGACCACGATGCACGGCCCACCGAATTGATGATGGGCCGCGAGCGTATTCACGATGCGATCCGAACCCACTTCCTTCGGGTTGTCGGTCAGGATGGGGACACCCGTCTTGGTCCCGGGCTCAACGATCACGACGGGGATGTCCGCGAAGAAGGATGAGACCATGGGGCGCAGTTCATGCAGGACGCTCGGCACCGTGCTGCACAGCGCGATCCCGGTGACCTCCGGCTGACCAGCGAGCAATCCGCGGTAGGTGAGCGCCATCTCATCGCCGGTAGCGCGAGCATGCGTGGTGATCCGCCACGAATCGATGAGGCGATCCCCGTCGAAGAGCCCGAGGACCGTATTGGTGTTGCCGACATCCACCGTCAACAGCATCGCTACTCCTCGTCGATCACGTGCAGATCGGCGCCGATATCCAGGACCGCCGCCGAATGGGTCAGCGCACCGACGGCAAGGTAGTCCACTCCGGTTGCCGCAACCTGAGCAGCCCGATCGAGCGTGAGCCCGCCGGACGCTTCGAGTCCGACTCGCCCAGCCGTACGCCGCACGGCCTCGACCATCTCCTCGACGGTGAAGTTATCTAGCAGCACCAGATCGGCACCCGCCGCCACCACTTCATCGAGCTGATCCAGGGAATCGACTTCCACTTCGACGGGTACGTCGGGGAACTTCTCTCGCACCGCGGCGAATGCTTCGGCTACCCCTCCTGCCGCGAGAACGTGGTTGTCCTTCACAAGCGCGGCATCGGAAAGACTCATGCGATGGTTTGATCCTCCTCCCATCCGGACCGCGTACTTCTCCACCGCACGCATCCCGGGAGTCGTCTTGCGGGTATCGCGGATGGCGGCACCGGTTCCCCTGGCCGCCTGCACCCAGGCTGCTGTGACCGTCGCAACCCCGCTGAGATGACCGAGCAGATTCAGCGCCGGGCGCTCGGCTCGCAGCAGATGGTGTGTCAGGGCGCTAGCACTCATGATCACGGTGTCGGCTTCGACCCGCGCGCCTTCGTCGACATGGAATGTCAACTCCCGGTCCTCACCGCAGACCACGTCGAAGATGGCAGCCGCAACCACCTGACCGGCGACCACTCCGGAGGCTCGTGCCACGAAATCCAGCCGACCCCGCTGTTCGAGCGGCACGGTCGCCATCGTCGTCACGTCGACACCATCGCCGATGTCCTCCTCGATGGCTCGAAGGGCGAGAGATTCGACGTCGAGCGGCGAAAGACCCGCATCAGCAAGTCCGCTCGCGGTGTCCTGGGAAAGGCGATACGTGGGGTACTTCATCTGTCGGCCTCGCTCGTGGGAATCCAGTCCGGTGTTCGTTGTTCGGTGTGCAGTGTCCCGTCGGCGGTCATCGTCGTCACAAGTCGCAGCCGCCACCCCTCCGCAGTCTCGGGGAAGTCCTCCCGCCAGTGCGAGCCTCGGGTTTCCTCGCGCAAGCTGGCGTGTTCGACCAGCACCCGCGCGACGGTCAGCAGATTGGTGGCCTCCCAGTCCTCAGTGCACGGGCTTCCTTGGCAGCGCTCGCTGGACAGGACGTCATCGATCCATTCACGCGCCGCAGTGAGCGATTTCGCGCTGCGCAGCACGCCGGCGTCCTTGTCCATCGCCTGCTGCATCGGGCGGCGCACGGAGTTCGCGACCACTAGCCCCTCTCCGGAATTCGGTACCTGCGTTCCTACCTCATCCACGGAATGACGCCCAGCGAGATCCCGCTCGATGGCAGCGGAGATGCGTCGACCGAAAACCAGACCCTCGAGCAGCGAGTTGGAGGCGAGCCGATTCGCGCCATGCACTCCCGAACACGCCACTTCCCCGCAGGCATACAAACCCGCAATCGTCGACCTGCCGTCCAGGTCCGTCAGCACTCCCCCCGAGGCGTAGTGCTGGGCGGGTGCCACGGGAATCAGATCCGTCACCGGGTCGATGCCCCTGAGTCGACACGAAGCGAGGATGGTCGGAAAGCGCTGCACCCACACATCCGCACCGAGCCGCCGGCCGTCCAGCCACATGTGCGCAGCACCGGTCTCTCTCATCCGACGCCGGATGGCCTTCGCCACGACATCACGAGGAGCGAGGTCCGCCATCGGGTGCTCACCGATCATGAACCGCTCACCAGCATCGTCGACGAGCACGGCGCCCTCACCGCGGACCGCTTCGGACACAAGCGGCTGCTGACCTTGGGCCAGCGGCCCCAGCCACAACACCGTCGGGTGGAATTGCACGAACTCCACGTCCGCAACCGCAGCACCGGCGCGCAGCGCAAGAGCCACACCGTCGCCGGTGGACACGTACGGATTGGTGGTCTGCCCGAATACCTGCCCGAAACCGCCGGTAGCCAACACCACCGCAGGTGCCAGGGCCGCGCCGACTCCGTCTCGTCGCCCCGGGCCGATGACGTGCAAGGTGACTCCGGCCGCGCTCCCCTGACCGTCCTTGATCAAATCGAGTACCAGCGCGTTCTCGACGACTTCGATGTCCGGGTCCGCGCTCACCGCGGCCACCAGAGCTCGGGACACTTCAGCACCCGTCGCGTCGCCGCCTGCGTGCGCGATCCGATTGCGGTGGTGACCGCCTTCTCGCGTCAACGCGATGGAGCCGGTCGGATCGGTGTCGAAGCGAGCGCCCCAGGAGATCAGTTCCCGGACCGCATCCGGCCCCTCGGTGACGAGGATCCGCACCGCTTCCTCATTGCACAGGCCGCCCCCGGCCTCCAGTGTGTCCCGCAGATGCTCCTCGGGTGAATCGTCGTCGGCGAGCGCAGCGGCGATGCCACCTTGCGCCCAGCGTGTCGAGCCTTCATCCACGGTCGCTTTGGTCACCAACAGCACGCTTCTTCCCTGCGCGCGCACACGAAGTGCCGTCGTCAATCCGGCAACCCCGGATCCGACGACGATCACATCCGCTGAGGTTGTCCAGCCCGATGAGGGCGCCAACAGACTTCCCGGCATGCTCACGAGGCACCGTCGCTAGTCACGATCACCTGGCAATTGTCGATCAAGCGCGTGCGACCTACGAGCGCCGCGATCAGTAGGCGACCCTCCCCACTCGACGGCACCGGCCCGAGATCGCGTCCGCGCACTTCGACGTAGTCGATCACCAGGCCCGGGTCCTGCAGTTGCGCGAGGGCGGCCTCCTTGATCCGAGACGGAGTCGATTCGGCTGCACCTGATCGCAAGGCCCGAGGTATCGCGCCGGCTACCGTGCGCTCGGCACTAGACAGGTACCTGTTGCGGGAACTCAATGCAAGGCCGTCTGCCTCGCGAACGGTCGGTACGCCGACGATGCTGACCGGAAAGGAAAGATCCCGACACAACCGGCGAATCAGTTCGAGTTGCTGATAGTCCTTCTCGCCGAAGACGGCAACAACAGGCGCGACCTGTTGCAGCAGGATCGTGACGACGGTCAGCACGCCCGCGAAGTGGCCTGGTCTGGACGCACCCTCCAAGTCGACACCGAGTGCTCCCGGGTCGACCGTTATCGATGAATCGCTTCCGTACACCTGCTCGACGGTCGGGACGTAGAGGACGTCCACTCCCTCGTCATCACAAGCTGCAGCATCCGAGTCCAGCGTTCTGGGGTACTCGGCGAAGTCCTCACCTGCGCCGAACTGCAACGGGTTGACGAACACGCTCACGATAACTTCGCCGTCGCTTCCGACCTGTTCACGTGCCACCCGCATGAGCGCACGATGGCCTTCGTGGAGCGCACCCATGGTCGCCACGAATGCGCGACGTTTGCCAGTAGTCGGTGGCATGACTTCGGAAACGATCATGCATCACCCCGCTGCGGTGGCTCCATCGTTACTTCGAGTGCGCGAAGCACATCGGATGCTTGCGTGGTGTCGATGACACCTGCGGCGAGCAAGCGATCGACCGTCAAGTTGCCCAGCGATCGATATGCCTGGAAGGCCAGCGGTGATCGAGATTGGAGCCAGGCCATGTGGGAAGCGACAGTGGACCCATCTCCCCGCATGATGGGGCCGGTCTGACCGGCATCGCGACGCTCCAACGCGGTGTCCACGCTCGCCCGCACGAGCGGGCCGAGGATGCGCGCAGGATCCTCGGCTCCAGCATCGGCCAGCAGGTCGATCGACTCATTGACCAACGTCATCGTGTAGTTGGCGGCGAGCGCCAACGCGGCGTGGTAGCCATTGCGCGCCTGATCGGGGATCCAGACCGGCTCCGCGCCGAGTTCCACTACGAGGGCCTCGGCCACCGTGCGCAGATTCTCCGGCGCCGTCACCCCGAAAACCGAACCGGACAGCCGCTCGAGGTCCATGGACGTCCCGGTCAACGGCAGCGCCGGGTGCAAAGCGAGCGGAGCGGCACCGACCCTGGTGGCGGGCTCCAGGACGTCGAGTCCATAGCGCCCTGCCGGATGCACCACGAATTGACCCGCTCGGATGACTCCCGACGACGCTAACCGATCGACCACTTCGGCCAACACCCGATCGGGTACGGCTACGAGTACCAGGTCCGCCTCGTCGCCGACCATGGACTCATCCACCACGGGTACTCCGGGGAGCAGTGCTTCGGCGCGCAAACGAGAGGTATCCGTGCGTGCGGTGACGGCAGAGATGCGATGACCGGCCCGGTGCCACGCGGCTCCGAGAACCGCACCGACCCGACCGCAGCCCACGATCGCGATCCGCAGTCGAGACTGTCCAGCCTCACTCACGGGGCAAGAGCCTAGGCGGTGCGACTACCGTGCCGACATGTCGGACGCAGGCCATCACTCACGCGGGACTTGGCGCACCGCCTGGTCTCACGCGAACACGTCCTTCTACGACTCCCATCGAGCACAGGATCACTTCTCTACCTCGATACACGTGAATGCGACCGTGGCACGTCAACTCGCTCGATTGATTCAGGTTCGGCATCCTTCGGACCACCAGGAGGTCCACGTCATAGATATCGGCAGCGGATCGGGCCGACTTCTCGAGCAGTTGCGACACTTCCTACCCAAACGGATCCGACTGCTGGGCGTCGATCGTCGACCCAGACCCGCACGCCTGCCACCGGATATCGATTGGCGACAAGTCGAGATAGACGACGGCACCGTGGATATCACCGGGGACGACGGGCATCTGGATGGGCTCCTCATTGCACACGAGTTCCTCGATGACATCCCCTGCGATGTCGTAGAGCTCGACGATGAGTTATGCGAACGGCTGGTCTTGGTCGATACCGCCACCGGGGCGGAGGAACTCGGACCGGCCCTGGATGACCCGGCGGCGGCGGCTCTGCTCGATCGATATCCCCCGGCCGAGTCGATGGAGTGGCTGCGGCATTGGTGGCCCATAACCCGCCCGGCGGCCCGGCGCGAGATCGGGATCGCCCGCGACCGCACCTGGTCCCGGCTCAGGCGGATCCTCAGGGCCGGTACTGCCGTGGCCGTGGACTACGCGCACACACGCCCCGAACGCACTGCCGGACTCTGGGATGCAGGCACATTGAAAGGCTTTCGCGACGGGCGCCCACGCCGACCGGTACCCGATGGCTCGGTGAACATCACAGCGCATGTTGCCCTCGACTCCTGCGCGCACGCAGGTAGTCCGCTGCGCTCACAGACGCAGATGGTGGATGACGTCTCCTTGGACTCGTGGCCGCTGGAACGGGGCGGTTACACCTGGCTGATCGAGGATGTCCAGCGCGTTCCCGTGGAACGATGACCCGATGACCGAACGCGTGATCGCTGCGATCGGTATGGCCCGATACCTGCCCACCGAATCCGCGAGCGCGATCGCACTCGACCTCGGAGACTTCCATCCGAGTGCACACGGCGGACTGCAACTCGAACTCGAGGTGGAGAAGGACGTCGTTCGTTCCTGTATCGCACGCATCGGATTCATGCACCGAAGCACGGAGAAGCTCTTCGAAGCACGCGACTACCGACAGATCATGATGCTGGCCAACCGCCACGACTGGCTGTCGGCCGTATCGTCCGAGATCGGCGTCGCTCTGGCGGTGGAGCAGGCCACCGGAATCACCCCGCCGGACCGCGCGGTGTGGTCACGCATGCTGCTAGCAGAGGCCGGACGCATCGGGGCGATCGCACTGTTCGTGGCAGCCAGCGGAGTTCCCACGGCGCTGCAACTACGCGAGGACTGGGCGACGTGGCAGGAGCAGGCCACCGGTGGACGGGTGCATCCGATGATCAACCGGATCGGTGGACTCGAACACCCGATCCCGCGGGTTGCCCTCGACGACGTTCTTCGCATCTGCGCGAGCGCGGAAGCCGCTCACCGATCGTGGGTCGAGCACTTCGAGAGTCGTACCGAACTTCGCGGGCTTGCGGCGCTCAGCGAGCGGGATGCACGTGACTTCGTGTGCTCAGGGGCCGTCGGACAGGCCAGTGGCATCGACTGGGATATCCGCCGTGATGACCCTTACCTTCGATACGGCGACATCGAGGAGGATTGGAGCGCTCCGGTACGGGTGAACGGTGACACCCAGGATCGCTATCTGTCATTGATCGAACAGGTGCCGATCAGTGTTCGCATCATTCGGCGCTGCGTCGAGGAATTGATCCCACTTGGCGACCAGCCGTGGTCAGTGTCATTACCGAAGACATTGCGTGCACCCGAGGGTCTGGTCCACGTGCGGACCCAGAATCCCCTCGGCATAGCAGGTTGGCTATTGGTGTCCGATGGCGAGCCGATGCCACTGCGCCTGAAGGCTCGGACGCCGAGTTTCGCCCATCTGCAGGCACTGCAGTCCGCGTTGCCCGGAACACCTGTGAACGAACTTTCCGCCGCCGTCGGTTCCTTCTTCTTCGTAACCGGTGACGCCGACAGATAACCTGCTACTTCTCGTGCTCGCGGATGTAGGTCGCGAATCGAGCCCGAAGTAGCGCCTCGGTACTGGGATCGAGTTCCCCCGAGCCGAACATCTCGCGGACCGCACGCACCGTCTCGATGAACGTGCCGCCTATGGCGCCGAGGTCACCTTGCTCACCTTCGATCGCGACCATGCCTGGCATGTGGCCGAAGAGATCGGTGAAGAAACCGATATCCACGCGGTGTTCGGCCATGTGGAAGGCGCGGTGGCGCAATTCGTCGAACGGAAGGTCTTCCAGGGCTTGCGAGTCGCTCATAGCCGTAGACCCTAGGTCACGCGTCACCATCGTCGTCGCCGCCTGGCAGCAAACACCACCGCTCTAGACGCAGACCTGCCCCGGAAACCACCGCGGCGCCGCTCGCCGCTAGTAGGGCAGCCCACAGTGTCTGCTGCGTGGCCGGTGTGGTGAGTCCGGATGCGACCGTTGCGATGGTGATGCCGGCGTACAGGCCCGCGATGAGCGCCCCAACCCGACTCGCCGCCATCGCGACCGCTGCTACCCGCGCTGCCGCCAGGACGGGCAGCGGGTCCACGCCCGGGCTCTTGCGCCGATCGATGTTCGCGCGCAGACGTGGCCGGATGACCGACCCCCACACGATCAGTGCGATGCCCAGCAACCACAGCGCAGCGCCGGCCAGCACCGGTACCGGAAGTGAGCGCCCGGTCCAGCCATCGATCACTACGAACAGGCCCCAACCCACAGCGGCACCGATCAGGACGAGCATTGCGATCAGGGGCGGATGGGTCGGTCTCATGCGGACTCCATCTTGTTGATCCGCTGATCCTCGACGCCGGCGGTCACCAAGTCACGGACAGATCCCACTCCGGGAATCGAGGCGGACGGGTCGATCTCGAGCCACGGGATGAGCACGAACGCCCGCTCGTGCGTCCGCGGATGCGGCAGGGTCAACTCCGGGTCGTCGCTGACCAGGTCACCGGCCGCGATCACGTCGAGATCCAAGGTGCGCGGACCCCATCGCACGATTCGCTCCCGCCCGGCCTCAAGCTCCAAGGCCTGCAGTCGATCCAGCACCGCCCGTGGATCCAGCGAGGTTTCGACGATAGCCACCGCATTGATGAAGTCGGATTGCTCCACGCCCCCGACCGGCGCAGTGCGGTATAGCGACGAGCGCCCAAGCAATTCGCCATCGAGTCGCTGCGCGAGCACATCGAGTGTCTGTTCGACCCTCGCCGACGCATCCCCCATGTTCGCTCCGACGGCGATCACGTATCGCATTGCCTACCCGAATTCCCGACGAATGCGCACGATCACGTCGTCGAAGGGAACCTCGATGGGTGCCGACGGCTTGTGCACCGCCACTTCGATGAATGGCAGGGGGCCGATGTTGCGGCAGGCGACCACGATGCGTTCGGCTACCGTCTCGATGAGCTGACACGGTTCACCGACGATGACGTCATGCGCCCGACCCGCAACCACCGAGTAGTCGATCGTCCGGGTGAGATCGTCGCGCAAATCCGCTAAATCCACTCCGAGCACGATGTCGACGACGAATTCCTGTCCGTCTCGCCGCTCGGACTCCAAAACCCCGTGATAGCCGTATCCACGCACGCCCAGGATCTCGATCCGGTCGGTCATCACGTTCCCCTAACATCGCTCATGGCTCGAACGATTTTGAGGGCGTCGAGCGTCGCCTGGACATCATGGACCCGCAGCCCCCAGACCTTCCAAGCAAGCAGTCCATTGAGCACGGCGGTCGCGACATCGCGGCCATCGGACTCACGCGGTCGCCCATCCGCATCGGCGAGCAGCGCCCCGAGGAATCGCTTACGTGAGGCTCCCACCAACACCGGTAGCCCGAGTTCGTTGACCGAATCCAAGGCGCGCAGTAGCGCCCAGTTGTGTTCGGCTTCCTTGGCGAATCCGATGCCTGGATCGATGATCAACCGGTCGCGACCTATCCCGGCAGCCTGCGCGGCCGCCACTTCTTCCGTGATCTCATCGCACACCTGGCGCACGGGATCGCTATAGACGGCGAGTTCATTCATCCGATCGGAGTGACCTCGCCAGTGCATGATCACGTACGGCACACCAAGCCCGGCTACCACCGAGTGCATCTGCGGATCGGCTCGACCCCCACTGACGTCGTTCACCATCTGCGCACCGGCCGACACCGCCGCAGCTGCCACCTCGGCTCGCATGGTGTCGATGCTCACCACGAAGCCCTCCGCGGCGAGGCGTTTGATGACCGGGAGCACCCGGATCTTCTCCTGCTCCGCTGTCACGCGTTCGGCACCCGGGCGGGTCGACTCGCCGCCCACGTCGATGACATCAGCCCCGTGCGCGCACATCGAGCGTGCATGGGCGACCGCCTCGTCGATGGATGTGAAGCGTCCGCCATCGGAGAACGAATCAGGCGTCACGTTGAGGACTCCCCACACAACCGGCATACCTGACCCTGATTGCGAAGTGGGCAGAACCGCCACCATTACTTCCCCAGAATCAAGGACATCGCTTCGGCACGCGTTGCCGGGTGAAGCATGGATCCACGCACGGCACTGGTAACAGTCTTCGCACCGGGCTTGCGCACGCCTCGAACAGCCATGCACATGTGCTCGGCTTCAACCACCACGATGGCGCCACGAGGTTCGAGGATCGTCATCAGCGAATCGGCCACCTGCGTGGTGAGTCGCTCCTGGACCTGCGGACGTCGCGCGAAGACATCCACCAATCGAGCAAGTTTGGACAAGCCGGTGATCTGTCCGGAGGAGTTTGGTAGGTACCCGACATGAGCCACACCGAAGAACGGCAGAAGGTGGTGCTCGCATGTGCTGTAGAGCTCTATGTCCTTTACCAGCACGAGTTCGTCATGGCCGATATCGAACGTCGTGGTGAGAATCTCCTCTGCGGTCTGGCCCATGCCTCCGAAGATCTCGGCGTAACTGCGAGCCACCCGGTCCGGAGTGTTCTTCAATCCGTCTCGATCGGGGTTCTCCCCGATGGCGATCAATAAATCGCGGATTGCCCGAGCCACCCCTTCGGCGTCGTACTCACCTGATGTGCCGTCCATCCCGGACAGCACCGGATCGATTCCCACGAACTATTGCCCGTCAGAATCACGCATGGCCGGATCGAGAGCCGACGCTCGTGAGTGCCCGTTCGCGGAAGTACCAGGGAAGGGAATCGGACCACGGGTGTCCGGGGCGCGACGAGCCGATCCCGTCCATGCCGGACGCGGTGAGCGCAGCCGCAATTCCGCGAAGATCTCCTCGATCTCGCTCTTGTCCAATGTTTCGCGCTCAAGCAACGCCAAAACTAGGGCGTCGAGAACCTCGCGGTTATCGACCAGGACGTCGTATGCCTCCTGGTGGGCCGCTTCGATGAACGTGCGCACCTCCTCGTCGATAGCTGCAGCCACCTCTTCGGAGTAGTCACGCGCATGCCCCATATCGCGACCGAGGAACACCTCGCCTTGCTGCTGTCCGTACTTGATGGCACCTAGGCGTTCGGTCATGCCGTACTGCGTGACCATCGCTCGCGCAACCGCGGTTGCCTTCTCGATGTCGTTCGAGGCGCCCGTGGTCGGATCGTGGAAGATCAACTCCTCCGCAGCACGTCCACCGAGCATGTATGCCAACTGGTTGAGCATCTCGCTTCGGGTGGTGGAGTACTTCTCCTGGTCAGGGAGCACCATCGTGTATCCCAATGCGCGACCGCGCGGCATGATCGTGATCTTGTGCACGGGGTCATTACCGGGCAGTGCAGCGGCAACGAGTGCGTGACCAGCCTCGTGGTACGCAGTGATCGTCTTCTCGTGTTCATCCATCACGCGCGTGCGCTTCTGCGGACCGGCGATAACGCGATCTATGGCTTCATCGAGGGCAACGTCATCGATGAACGCCTTGTTCGTTCGAGCGGTCAGCAGCGCCGCCTCGTTTAACACGTTGGCGAGGTCCGCGCCGGTGAACCCGGGCGTGCGTCGAGCAACAGCCATGAGGTCGACGTCGTCGGCGATCGGCTTGCCCTTCGCATGCACCTGCAAGATCGCGTAACGGCCATTGAGGTCAGGGCGCTCGACTGCGATCTGTCGATCGAATCGACCGGGGCGCAGCAAGGCGGGATCCAATATGTCGGGCCGGTTCGTGGCCGCGATCAAGATGACTCCGCCCGTGGCATCGAAGCCATCCATCTCCACGAGCATCTGGTTGAGCGTCTGCTCACGCTCGTCGTGTCCGCCGCCCAGGCCAGCTCCGCGATGACGCCCCACAGCGTCAATCTCATCGATGAAAATGATGGCGGGTGCGTTCGTCTTGGCTTGCTCGAAGAGGTCCCGAACGCGACTCGCGCCCACACCGACGAACATCTCGACGAAGTCCGATCCGGAGATGGAATAGAACGGAACTCCCGCCTCACCGGCCACCGCTCGCGCCAGCAGCGTCTTTCCGGTTCCCGGCGGTCCGTAGAGCAGCACGCCCTTGGGGATCTTCGCGCCGACTTTCTGGAAACGCTCGGCGTCGGCCAGGAAGTCCTTGATCTCGACGAGTTCCTCGACCGCTTCGTCGGCGCCGGCAACATCCTCGAACGTGGTCTGCGGCATGTCCTTGGTGATGGCCTTGGCCTTGGACTTGCCGAAATTCATCAGTCGCCCGCCACCGCCTTGCATCTGACTGAACAGGAAGACCATCAGCAGGATCAACAGTGCGAACGGGATGAGCGAGATGAACAAGGTCACCAGGAGGTTCTCGCTGGGAACCACCACGTTGTAGCCGCCGGGAAGCTGGCCAGCATCCGTCCGTTCCTGCAGAAGGTTCTGCAGCTCGACACCTTGACCGCTGATGTAGTGCGAGCGAACCTCATCGCCGTTCTTCAAGGTGAGTTCCAGGACCTGATCGCGGTCGATGAGCGTCGCGGTGTCCACATTGCCGTTGCTGATCTGGGAGACAGCCTCACCGGTGTCGATCTCCTCAGGAGCTCCGATCCCGGAAATCAGGCTGGAGCCGACCAGCACGAGGACCACGGCCATGGCGATCCAGAAGATCGGGCCGCGCAGGAACCGCTTCACGTTCACCGCATTACGGTAACGGACCTACCGGTCACGCCGCTCAGGTCGGGGGCTTCGCACGTTCAGCCGAGAGAGAATCCCCCGGTGCGGCACCACGGGACGATTTCTAACTGTAGACGTGCGGTGCGAGGGTGCCGATACAGCGAAGGTTGCGATAGCGCTGGGCGTAGTCCAGGCCGTACCCCACCACGAACTCGTTCGGGATGTCGAAGCCGACGTACTTGGGCTCGACTTTGACCTTCAAGGCATCGGGCTTACGCAGCAGGGTGAAGATCTCCACTGACGCGGGCCTACGCGAGTTCAGATTCTTGAGGAGCCACGACAAAGTGAGACCGGAGTCGAGGATGTCCTCGACGATGAGCACATCGCGGCCTTCGATGTCGGCATCCAGGTCCTTCAGGATGCGCACGACGCCACAGGACGTGGTGCCCGAGCCATAGGACGACACCGCCATCCAATCCATGTCCGCATGAATCGTCAGGGCGCGCGCCAGATCCGCCATGACCATCACGGCGCCGTTCAGTACCCCGACCAAGAGAGGCGTCTTGCCTGCGTAGTCCTGGTCGATGTCCTGCGCAATATCGGCGATTCGGTCGAGGATCTGCCCTTCGGTGAGCAGGACATGCGCGAGATCGTCGTCGACATGATCAGGGTGCACTCAGGACTCCCGGGGTTGGATGATCAGGGTCAGCCTTCCATATTCCACGCGCGCGGTGGTCTCACCCGGCAACGCAACCGGGCCCTGTCCCTTCCAGTGAGCCACCAGCGCATCGACCTGCTGGATGTGTTCGAACGTGAGCGCCTCGTTGACGCCGACCAGGTGCTGATGCATCAAGCGCAGGACCCGGGTCCGGACGGCGCGCGGAAGTTCGGCGAGTGCCTGGGTGTCCGCACTGCACGAGGTGCGGTCGCCTTCCACGATTCGCTCGAATTCCCCGTGCGCCCATGCGTCCAGTGCATCTGCATCGTCCGCGAGCAAGGCGGCCGACCGAGCGAGATTGGCTACCAGGCCGGGGCCGAGATCGCCCTTGAGGGCATCGAGGCTCCGACGCACCCGGACGCGTGCGAAACGAGGATCGTGGTTGTGCGGGTCATCCCAGGGCACGATGCCGAGGGGTTCGAAGCGTTCGCGGACTACCGCGTGCACGTCGGCTCGTGGAATCCCGAGAAATGGTCGATGCCAGGGTGGATCGCACGCGCGCATCGCCGAAAGTGAGCGTGCGCCTGCGCCGCGCGACAGTCGCAGGAACACGGTCTCGGCCTGATCGTCGAGGGTGTGGGCGAGCAGGATCTGCCCAGCGCCACGCTGGCGCGCGATATCCAGGAGTGCTTCTCGGCGGGCGGCACGGGCCGCCGCTTCCGGGCCACCGTCGCTACCCACATGCACGCGACGGATGACGATGTCCTCGATGCCCACGGCCCGGCAGGCATCCGCTGCCCGACTTGCTACATCAGCCGAGTCTTCCTGCAAACCGTGATCGATCACCGCGACGCTCACGGTGCCACCGCTGTGGGGCACTGCCCAGGCTGCAGCGTCGGCGAGGGCGAGGGAGTCCGGTCCACCCGAGCAGCCGACCACCACGGGACCGGCATCGATGCACTCGCTGACCGCGTGACGCAGACGCTGTGCCTGCGCAGAGACATTCACGCGGCGGCCCCGCGCGTGCGGGTGAGCCACAACCGCGGGTTTCGAATCTCTCCGGCGCTAGGCAGGTTCTCGGGTGTCTCCCAAACACGATTGACCATCGCCATGCCACCGTCGTCCATCAACGCTCGGACGAATGCCGCGCCTTCCCGATACTGCGCCATCTTCGCGTCCATGCCCAAGGCCTTGCGCCACAGTGAGTCGGCGCCACGCACCGCTGCCTGACTCGCGCGCCGCCCTTCGAATCGTCGCCTGATCTCACCGACGGTCGGGATCACCGATGCATCGACCTCGTCCATGACCACATCCGCGTGCCCCTCGAGCAGCGACATCAAGCCGGTGATCTCGTCGAGCACGGCGCGTTGTTCGGTCGTCTGCGCAGCGCCGAGGAGATCGGGGGCGCGTCGTTGCACCAACGCCTCGAGGATCTCACCCACGATCGCGAAGAGCCGATCACCGAGCGATGAGTCATCGAATGTTTCCAGCGCCCGGGTGATGAGGCTGCGAAAATGATCGGGTAACCAGGGCACCGCGCCGAACTGAACGCGATGGGTCTCCTCGTGCAGGCACACCCAGAGCCGGAAATCCCGACTGTCCACTTCCAGTGTTCGCTCGACATCCACGATGGTCGGAGCGACCAGGAGAAGTCGACCAGGGTCGGCGAGCGCTTCGTATTGACCGAGCACTTTGCCACTGAGCCAGCCGAGCGCGGCGCCCAGTTGAACGGCACTAGCGCGGGTTCCGACCACGCGTGCAGTAGCCGATGCATCCTCGGCACGTTCCTTAGCCCCTGGCCACAGATCGAGCACTCGCCTCATCGCATCTACGTTGGAGTCGATCCACTCCCCACGGTCCACAACCACCGCCGGGTGACCGGGTCCGGCGTGCATGCCGGTGATTGCAAGCACCTGCTCGCGTGCTTGCTCGGCGTGATCGCGCAGTTGCGCGACGACCTCACGAGCGTGCAGCAGGTCCATGTCCGGACCGGAGGGCGCGAACCGGCGACCGAATCTCCGGGCCAGCGTCCAATCAACGGGCGCGGTCATCTACCTGGGTGCTTCCGGAGCGTCGGCCGCTGGTGGGCGACACACCATGGCCACAACATCGCCCTCAAGTCGCCAGGCACCGGCCGCGTAAGGAATCAAGACGGCATCCCCTCGGGCGACCTCCTGACCGTGGTTACCGAAGGCGAGATCACCCCGGCCACCGGTGATGAGCACGATCGAGAAGCCCGCAGCCATCGACTCACCGGTCGAACCGGTCAAACGATGCAGTCGGAAATACGGATCCGCTGCCGTGGGCAGCGCACGGACGAGTCCACCGGATTCGATGTCTTCGCGCGGGAGCACGAGTCGATCCAAGTCGGTTTCGCTGATCGCACTGGTGTCCACAGCCTGGAGAGCGGTATCGAAACCGAGGTCGAGGTGGCCGTCCTTGAATCCATCGACCGCGAACCCCTGCCACTCCAGCAGGATCGAAAGATCGGTGGGTTCTTGCAATTCGAGGACGAAGACTCCGTCTTGCACGGTGTGCGGTAGACCGGACGGGACGAGCATGGCATCGCCGGGACGCACCTCGCGAGTGCGCAGCGCGGACAGCAAGGCATCGCTATCGCGATTCATGACCCACGAACGCACCTGCTCGATCGACATCGGCTGGGCGACGCCCACCCCCACCCGCGCGCCTTCCGGTGCGTCGAGTACGTACCACGCTTCGGTCTTGCCGTGCGCCAGCCCGAGGTGGGCGCGCGAGAACGCTCGTGTGGGGTGCAGGTGCACCGGCAGGCGCTGATCGAGATCCAGCAACTTAACCAGCAACTCGGTGCTCGGGCCGTAACGCGCCACGTGCGCCGGGCCGAGCCAGCCTTCGGGATTGGCACTGACTTCCTCGGCCAGCGCCTTGCCATCCGGTAGGACGGTCAGGCCGGCCGGAGCCTGACCGAAGCGAGCCGTGGTGGATCCGATCCACTCCTCCGGACGACGCGGACCGCCCGGCCCGTGCCGCAGGGCACCGATCCGATCTCCGCCGCGGTAGAAGTGATCGAACTGGTTGACCGGCAGCAGGATTGCTGATGTCACGTTCATGAGTTGCACCCGCACTCGGCGAGCTCACTGGCGATCCGATCCATCGCATCGCGCGCCCGTGCTTGCGATCGCACCCCGTTACCGATGACGACGAACACCAGGGGGCGACCCGTCGTGTCGACGACGGTGCCCGCCAACGAGCCGACACCTGTCAGCGTGCCGGTCTTGGCGCGCACCACACCGCGGCCCGCGGACGTCGCCTTCGTGGCGAATCTGTCGGCGAGCGTTCCCGTCGCACCCGCTACCGCGAGGCCTTGCACGATCGCGGGCCATCTCTCGCCGCGCACCACATCCACGAGTACATCACCGATAGTGGACGGCGTCGCCTTGATGCGTCCGGACAATCCGCTGGCGTCGACGAGCGCCAGATTCGACACATCGACACCCGCGTTCTGCAGAATCATCGTCGTCGCCTGCGCACCGCCGGCGAAGGAGCCGTCGTCGAGCATCTCCTTGCCGACGAGATGGCCGAGGGACTCGGCGACGTCGTTGTCCGAGTCGGTGAGCATCGCCTTGACGATCTCGGTCACGGTGGCCGATTCGACGCGAGCGATCTCACTCGCTCCTTGCGGCGCCAATCCCCTAGAGACGCGATTCACCTGCACTCCGCGCTTCTCCAGGAGGGTGGCGAATGCCTGCGCGGCCTTCTTCGCTGGGTCATCGACCCGCGCACGGGAGGAGGGTGCGCGTCGTCCCTGATTGATCATCAATGCGGTCACCGGTGCAGCGACGCCAGCCGCAGGGAAACCCTTGGGCCAACCTGGGCCGAGGACCCGTCCGGAGAAGAGCGAATCGTCGAACACCACGTCGACGCGGGTACGGGTGCCCAGGGATGTGGCGGTGTCGCGGGCCAGGCGCCGCAGCGATGCAGGTCCCCGCGGAAGGGAGTCGGTCTTCAGGGCCCGAGGCAACGTGGCGTCACCACCACCGATCAGGTACACGACGTCGCCCTGCGTCGCTACGCGGGTGGCGAGGCGGGTGTTCGGACCGAGCGCCTCCAAAGCGGCCGCCGCGGTGAGGATCTTGACGGTCGATGCAGGCGTCAAGGGGCGCGCTTCCTGCTTGGCGAAAAGTGTTTGCTGCGAGCCGGGGTCGATCACGATGACGCCCGAGCGTCGTAACGCATCCGACCGGGCGAACCGGGCGATCTGCGCCCTGACGCCGGCAGCGGTAGGTGCGGTTCCACTCTCGGCGCTGATCGCGCTCCAGCCGGTCGCTGACGACGCTGACGACGATCCCGAAGGCAGCGAGTCGGCTGCGTGCGCGAGCGGACCGAAGACGAGGGCTGTCACTGCCACGAGGGCTACCGCTGCTACCCGTTGCACCGTTGCCCCTTCTGCCGCTGGACGCTCGCCGCCCCCTCCCCAGCTACCCCACGCAGGAGGTCGAGCGCGCCTTCACGAGTTCGCCTGGCCGGATGACCTGATGCGTGAACCCAGGAGCGGGGTGCCCATGGAGCCACTGGAGTTCGACGTCACGATCGAGATCCCCGCCGGTAGTCGCAATAAGTACGAGATGGATCACCAGACCGGGCGGATCCGACTCGACCGCATGCTGTTCACATCAACTCGCTATCCCCACGACTACGGCTACATCGACGACACCCTTGGTCTGGATGGTGATCCACTCGATGCACTTGTCCTCGTGCAGGAGCCGACGTTCCCGGGAGTGCTCATCCGGTGCCGCGCGGTGGGCATGTTCCGGATGACCGACGAGGCCGGCGGTGACGACAAAGTGCTGTGCGTGCCTGCCGGCGATCCGCGGGTGGAACACCTGCGGGATATCCACCACGTCGCCGAGTTCGATCGACTCGAGATCCAACACTTCTTCGAGGTCTACAAGGACCTCGAGCCCGGCAAGTCGGTCGAGGGCGCAACCTGGGTGGGGCGCACCGAGGCCGAGAAAGAGATCAAGGAATCGTGGGAAAGGCACCAACAGGTCCAGCACTGAACAGCCCGGCACCGACCTGACGAAGGTCCCATCAAGTCCGTCACTTCGACCCTGCCCGAGCCGCGCTCCTCGGACATACCGTGTGGGGTATGAGGAGATTGCTGATTTTGGGTGGAGGCACCGCCGGGACGATGGCGGCCAACAAGCTCTACAAGGAACTCGACGGGAGCAACTGGCGGATCACGGTCATCGACGCCGACGACGATCACCGGTACCAGCCGGGATACCTGTTCATCCCCTTCGGCACCTACAAGCCTTCGCAGGTCACCAAGTCGCGTCGCGCGACGTTGCACACGGGAGTCGACCTGCAGTACGGCGAGA
>JBMTHB010000003.1:0-18378 GCA_049435845.1 Candidatus Nanopelagicales bacterium
ATACGGCAGTGTCCAATTGGCGACCGCATCGGATCCCACTGGAATCACGAACGTCGATGGTGCGATCTGGTTCGCCATGTCCGCTCGCAATCAGCTAGGCAAGCTCGTTGCTGACACAACCGTGCTGGAGATGTCTGTGCCCGGTGCTCCCACGGGATTAGCCAACGGGGTAGGCAACACGATGTGGGTGTCCTTGACGGCCCGGAACTCGGTGGCCAAGTATTCCGCTCAGGGAGCTCCCCTCGGCGAATACACACTGACCAGTCCCAACTCCGGACCCACCGCGCTATCCGAAGGCCCTGATTCCAATGTGTGGGTCGCGCAAACCACAGCGGGCAAAGTCGCGCGTGTGCTATCCGGGGCGGTTCCAGTTTCGACGGGCGCACCGACCGTCACCCCCAATACCGGAGTGCGAGCCGGAACGACGCTGACGGCATCGGAGGGCACGTGGAGTTTGAGCCCGGGAAGTTACCTATATCAGTGGCAGGCGTGCACCAATGGCGCTGATGCCAACACATGCACGAACATCGCCGGAGCAACCGCGCAGACGTACGTACCCACGGCCACCCAGACGAATCAGTTCGTCCGCGTAGGCGTGCAGGGCGTCAATGGGAGTGGGCCTGGAAACCCGGCGTACTCCGCGTTGGTCGGAGTGGGCGTGACACCACCGCCCACACCTTCGCCCGTAGCCGGAGACGGTGTCGTCACCATCGCACCGGGAATCACGCTCACCTTGAACACGCCCACTGCTGCACGAGCGGGGAGGAAGGCGACGTACTCGGTCGTTGCGAATACCGCGAATATCAAGGGCAAGGTGCGCCTGTCGATCGTGGACTCCGCTGGCCGCGAGCGGCAGGTCATCGCCAAGGGCCGCTGGCTCAAGCCGGCCGGGACCGACGCCAAGCAGGCGCTGAAGCGCAAGAGAGTGCTGCGCAGCCTGCCGGCCGGGACCTACACCGTGAAAGCGGTCTTCACACCGACACCGGCGTTCCGCGACAACTACCCCGTCGCGACGATCTCCAAGGTCATGACCATTCGTCGCTAGCCGAGCCCTTCGCGTTCGGGCTAGGGTCCGCTCGTGCGAACGGAGCGGGTGGTGCATGTGGTGCATTGCCACGCGGAGGGGGAAGTCGGCGATGTCGTGGTCGGTGGAATCCAGCCACCTCCGGGCGACTCGATCTGGGCGCAGTCCCGCTTCATCGCGCACGACGGTGAACTACGCGATTTCCTGTTGAACGAACCACGCGGTGGCGTTTTCCGTCACGTGAATTTGCTGGTGCCCGCGTTCGACCCTCGAGCCGACAGCGGTTTCATCATCATGGAACCCGAGGACACCCCACCGATGTCCGGTTCCAACTCCCTGTGCGTGGCGGCGGCGCTCCTGCACACCGGGCAGGTGCCGATGGCCGAGCCCACCACCGAGGTTGTGTTGGAAGCACCCGCCGGCGTGGTGACCATCGAGGCGGCGTGCTCGAACGGCGACGTCGATTCGCTCGCCCTGACGAACGTCCCTAGTTTCGTGGAGCGGCGGGATGAAAGGTTGCACGTGCCGGGCCTCGGCGACGTGCGCGTTGACACCGCCTTCGGCGGGGACAGCTTCGTTATCGCCTCCGCCGACGATCTCGGGATCGACATCGTCCCGGAGAACGGGCGCCGGATCGCCGAGATCGGTCGTGCAGTGTGCGATGCCGCGAACGCCCAGTGGCGTTTCGAACACCCCACTCTGCCGGAGTGGACGCACTTCTCCTTCGCGTACCTGACCGGTCCCTTGGCGCAGATCGATGGCGTGTTGACCTCGCGCAATGCCTGCGCGATCAAGCCGGGGAAGGTCGATCGTTCACCGACCGGTACCGGCTGCTCGGCATTCCTGGCACTGTTGCATGACCGCGGGGAGGTAGCCGTCGATCAGGACTATCGGGCGCGCTCCATCATCGATTCGGTATTCGAGTGCATGATCACCGAAACGACTCAGGTGGGTGATCGGCCGGCGGTGATCCCTCGGATCCAGGGCAGAGCTTGGGTCTACGGCACGAGTCAGTACTACCTCCACCCACGAGATCCGTGGCCGTCCGGGTATCGGGTCGCCGATACCTGGCCAAGGTGAGTAGCTAGGCCTCTAGTTCGGGTTCGGATTCGGCTGGTACGCGTGCGCCTCGGTCCATCAGGCGCAGACCCCAGCCCACGCTCGGCCCGATGAGTAACGCGAAGACCACGGTCCCGAATCCCACCGTTCCACCGAGCAACCAGCCCAGAGCCAGCACGGTCACCTCTATTCCCAGACGCACCCGCGCCACGGGAATGTCGAATGTGTTGTGGATGCCGGTCATCCATCCGTCGCGCGGTCCCGGACCCAGGTTCGTAGTCAGGTACAGCCCACTGCCCAGGCCGATGAGCGCAACACCGGTGAAGACGAAGAGCACCTTCAACCACTGGGGATCGGGGTGGGGGATCAGCCACACGCCCGCCTGCAACGCGGTGGCGATGACCACTGCGTTGGCGATAGTGCCCAAGCCAGGTCGCTCGCGAAGGGGGATCCAGAGCGCCAGTACCGCGGCGCTGATCAGGAATGTCGCGAAGCCGATGGAAATGGAAGTACGCGACGCCACACCCTGGGCGAGTACGGTCCACGGCCCATTGCCGAGTTCGGCGACCACTAGAAGTGCTTCACCGGTGCCGAACAGCCACAGCCCGATGACGAGCACGCCTAGCGTTGACGGGCGGGCACGCCAGCGGGACTCCGACCGCCACCGCGTTACCGGAATGGAACGCGAAGGGCGCAGCGCGCTGGGCAGCCGAAGACGGCTCGACATTCCGATCATGGGAACGAGAATCTACGGGGTCGGCGCGACGTCGAGGTCCACGCCACGTGCCACGTCCCCAACTTCCACGAAGGCAACGTCCGCTTGGCCGGCAAGGAACGCTCGGGCGCCCTCGTCACCGGCGACCGTGTCGATCAACTCGCGAAAGTGCACGCGGGGGATTCGAACCGGATGTCCTCGTTCACCTTCGTAGCTTGCGATGGCAATGCCCGGGGGTGCGTCGATCAAACGCTGGACCGCGGCGCCGGTAAGCCCGGGCAGGTCGACCAGGGTCACCATGGCGTAGTCGGCTTCAGTGGTTGCGTTCACCCACTTCAACGCGATCCGCAATGACGAGCCCATGCCCTCCTCCCAGCCGTGATTGACGATCACGAGGGCATCGTCGACGTTTCCTTCCCAGGCTCCGAGGATCACGAAGACCGGATCGCAACCGGCCTCACGCAGAACCCGCACCGCGCGATCCACCAAACGCTCGCCGTCGTATTCGAATGGCGCCTTCGGACCACCGAAGCGCTTTCCCTCACCAGCGGCGAGGACCACGCCTGCTACCGAGGAGTCGTCCGTCATCGCGGCGCTCCCGGGTGGATCGGTCCGCCTGTATCGGTCAGATGCTTACCGGTGCCGCCCCAGCGTGCCTGCACGATTTCCGCCGCGATGGATATGGCTGTCTCCTCCGGGGTGCGGGCTCCGAGGTCCAAGCCGATCGGGGAATGCAGACGCTTGAGTTCCTCTTCGCTCACTCCGGCCTCGCGTAGTCGTTCCAGGCGGTTCTCGTGGGTGCGTCGGGAGCCCATGGCACCGACATAACCGGCCTTGCTCGCTAGGGCAACCTTCAGTGCCGGAACATCGAACTTCGGATCATGGGTGAGAACGGCGATCACCGTGCGTTCGTCCACCTGCTGCTTCTCCAGCCAGCGATGCGGCCAGTCGACCACCACTTCATCCGCTTCCGGGAAACGCTTCGCGGTGGCGAAAATCGGACGCGCATCGCAGACCGTCACTCGGTAGCCCAGCACCTTGCCGACGCGAACAAGCGCCGCCGAGAAGTCAATCGCTCCGAAGACGAACATCTGCGCTGGTGGCGCGTAGCAGGCGACGAAGACATCCAGACCTTCGCCGAGCCGTTCACCTTCGGATCCGTAATGCAGGAATCCCGTTGTGCCGGCAGCAAGTAGGCCGAGCGCGTCCTCCCGCACGGTGTCGTCGAGGCGCGCGGTTCCCAAGGATCCTTCGGTGCCGGTGGGACGGATGACCAGGTGCCTGCCGATTCGGTCGGCTACCTCGTCTGGCGCGCGAACGATCGTTGCAACGGCCACCGGTTCCTGTGCCCCGATGCTCGCCACGACGCCTTCCAATTCCGGCCACGAGGCACGATCCACCCGTTCGGCGAATACCTCGATGATCCCACCGCAGGTGAGTCCGACCCCGAAGGCCTCGTCGTCGCTGACTCCGTAGGAAAGGGTCTGCGGTCGACCATCGGCGAGTACCTCCAGGCCGACGTCGAACAGCGCCCCTTCGACGCAACCCCCGCTCACCGAACCGACCGCTTCGTGCGCGCTCGTGACCAGCATGGCCGCGCCGGCGGGACGCGGGGCGGACTTCCAGGTGCGGACCACGGTGGCCATGGCCACAGGCTCACCCGAGCGGTAGGCCGTTAGGAGTTCTTCTAGCACCTCGCGCATGAACTGCAGGGTAGGCCAATAATGGGGAGATGTCCCAGGTCAAGGGTGCTCCTGCAGTGCTGCACGCCTGGGTGGGCAGCGAACCGATCGACACCGAGGAGTTGCGGCGCGTGATTGCCCACCCTGCCGCCGGAGCCAGCGTGGTCTTCACCGGCGACGTCCGAGACAACGATCACGGCCGCGCGGTGGTCGCCCTCACCTACGAGGCCCATCCGAGTGCCCAGCAGGTGCTCGATGAGATCGCTCGGGAAGTTTCCGAAACGCACGATGTGTTCGCGATGGCAGTGGCCCATCGTCACGGCCCGATTCCCATCGGCGAGTCGGCCTTGGTCGCGGCGGTCAGCGCCCGGCATCGACAGCAGGCATTCGACGCATGCATCGCTCTCGTGGAACTCACCAAGCAACGCATACCGATTTGGAAACACCAGACGTTCGACGACGGCACCGACGAGTGGGTGAACTGCGCATGAACGAGGAAACACTCGTCGACACCTACGGCCGGGTGCATCGCGATATGCGCGTGTCGCTCACCGATCGCTGCTCGCTGCGCTGCAACTACTGCATGCCGGCAGACTTCGCGGACTGGATCCCTGGCGATCATCTGCTCACGACGGATGAATTGATGCTCGTCCTCGACGTCGCGACGGGAATGGGAATAGAGCAGGTGCGGTTGACCGGTGGTGAACCGCTGCTTCGTCCTGATGTGGTCGAGGTGGTACGACGTATCAACGCGTTACCGCACGCACCCAAGATCTCGCTCACGTCGAATGGTCTGCGGCTCCCACAGCGGGCGCAACAACTCGCCGATGCAGGTCTAGAGCGAGTGAACGTGAGCCTGGACACCCTCGATCCGGAGCGCTTCAAGCAAATGACGCATCGCGATCGGTTCCACGACGTCATCGCGGGTATCGAAGCCTCCCAGCAAGCGGGTCTACTTCCCGTCAAGGTGAACGCCGTGCTCATGCGAGGGTTCAACGACGATGAGGCTGTTCCACTGTTGCGTCATGCGATTGCCAATGATTGGCGACTTCGCTTCATCGAGCAGATGCCACTGGACGCAGGGGGATTGTGGGCGCGTCCGAAGATGGTCACGGCCGCAGAGATCATGGAGATGCTCTCAGCCGAATTCGATTTGACCCCGGTGCCTGGTCGTGGGTCGGCGCCGGCCGAGGAATTCTTCGTGGACGGTGGCCCGGCAACCGTGGGCATCATCGCGAGCGTTTCCGCGCCGTTCTGCGCCGCGTGCGATCGTCTTCGGCTCACCGCAGACGGGCAGTTCCGCAACTGCCTGTTCTCCCAAGAGGAGACAGATGTGCGGTCCATCCTGCGGGATGCATCGCTGTCGGAAGATCAGATCCGCACTGGCATCGCGACAACCTTGCAGAAGGTGACGCTCTCGAAGCTTCCTGGCCATGGAATCAACGATCCGTCGTTCATCCAGCCCGCGAGACCGATGTCGGCTATCGGGGGTTAGCCACCAGCGAATGGCGGCAGGACGTCCACCTCGTCGCCGTCGGCGATCACGATGTCAGCGTGGTTTCCGTGTACGGCGACGCCGTTCACCAGGAACGAGCAACGAGGCAGGATCGTGATGACCCCGGGGAACCGACCGCTCAACTCGACGAGGACCTCATTCAGATTTCCTGCGGCAACTTCCGCGTCGCCGGTACCGGCTGCCGAGCGGGCTGCGGCGAACAGTCGTACGGTTGCGGCCACGAAGGCAGGGTAGAACGTGACGTCGCGAAACCCGACGCAGGCTCGGCTCTCGCCTTGTATGGTCATGATTCCGGCCCCAGCATGCGCCGTGAACCGGTAGGGAGTGCAAATGGAACTCAAGAACTCGTTCACAGTTCCGGCGGACATCGACACCGCTTGGAAGACCCTTCTCGATGTCGAGGCGATCGCTCCGTGCATGCCGGGCGCAACGCTGGAATCGGTGGATGGCGACGAATTCAGCGGAAACGTCAAGGTGAAGCTGGGTCCGGTATCGATGACCTACGGGGGTCAGGCGAGGTTCCTGTCGAAGGACGAGTCGACGCACACGGCCGTGATCGAGGGAACCGGCAAGGAGACGCGCGGTTCGGGAACTGCCCGAGCGAACGTCACCACCGCCATGGTGACCGAGGGCCCCAACTTGACGCGGGTGGATGTCACCACTGACCTGACTATCACCGGCAAGGCCGCCCAATTCGGTCGCGGCGTCATGCAGGACGTCGCGGGTCGTCTCGTCGGCCAGTTCGCCACAAACCTCGAAGGCGTCATCGCCTCGCGGACTGGTGCAGCATCGGCGGACGTGCCACCGGAAGCGACATCGGGTGCCGTGGCGAGCGAGCCCCGGGTTGTTTCACCGCCGCAGCAAGCAGAAGCGCTGGATCTCGGCTCGGTTGCAATGGGGCCGGTCCTGAAGCGAGCCATCCCGGCGGTCATCGTGGTCGTCGCGGTTGTGGCGATCATCTGGGTCATCGCCAGTAGGTAGGGCAGCCCATGTCCGTCGAGGAGTCGATCCCCACACCGCATGCCTTGCGCGAAAACCTCGCGCAGCACGGTTACCTGGCCGACGAAGGACTCGCGACGGCGTTGTTCTGCGCAGCTCGCTTGCCGCAGCCGCTGCTGCTTGAAGGTGAGGCCGGTGTCGGCAAGACGCAGGCGGCGAAGTCCCTTGCCGAGTTGCTCGATACCCCGCTGATCCGACTGCAGTGCTTCGAGGGAATCGACGCATCCGAGGCTCTTTATGAGTGGAATTACCCGCGGCAACTACTCAGTATCCGGATGGCGGAGACCCAGGGGACGTCGCTGGATGAGGCATCTCTTTTCGAGCGTGAGTATCTGATCGAGCGACCACTTCTCCAGGCGCTCGAACACGATGGGCCGAATCCTGCGGTGCTGTTGATCGACGAGGTCGATCGTGCAGACGAAGAGTTCGAGGCGTTCTTGTTCGAGATGCTCGCTGAATCCACCGTCACCGTCCCCGAACTAGGCACGATTCACGCCAAGCGCCCACCGATCGTCATCCTCACGTCCAATCGGACTCGCGATCTTCATGACGCCCTCAAGCGTCGATGCCTGTATCACTGGATCGAATACCCGAACCTGGAGCATGCAACGGCCATCGTGCGAGCCCGGGTGCCGGAAGCGTCGTCGCAGTTGGCCGAGGATGTGGCCGGGGCGGTGCAACGAATCCGAAGCCTGGACATGCAGAAGGCTCCGGGTATCGCTGAAGCTATCGACTGGGTGCATGCGGCGGCGTTGCTCGGTTTGACCGGACTCGATGAAGTCGGGGTGGAGCGCACGCTTAGTTCGGTGCTGAAGTACCGCGAGGATCAGGATCTGGCTCGGGCCGAAGGACTGTCCTGGGTGGCCAGTGGCTGAACGAGCCGACCTTGCCGCTATCAGCACGGCATTCGGCGAACGATTGCACGCGGCGGGGCTTCCCGTGACACCGGAGCGCACTGCGCGGTTCGTATCCGCAGTCGTGGTCGCCGACCCTTCTGACCTCGGTGCGCTGTACTGGCTGGGGCACGTCACGCTCACCACCGCCCGCGACCAGCACGAGACCTACGACCGAATCTTCCAGCAGGTCTTCCGCGGCATCGTGGACATCGCGGAATTGCGAGGCATGGATTCGGCTCAGGAGCCGACGGCGACGAGTCCCACCGGGGACGCATCTCCTCCCAATCAACAGCGTGGAGTCGAGGAATTGGATGGACAGGGAGGCACGAGTGCGACACCGGGAGCCGTCGATCCAGCCGCCGACACCGACACGGCGAGCGCACTTGCAGCGGTCAGTGCGCGCGAGCGATTGAACGATCGGGAATTCTCCACGCTCACTCCGGATGAACTCGCCTTGATCCAGCGACTGGTGGAGCAATTGCCGTTCGTGCCGCCGCTGCGGCGAGGACGACGCACCAGACGGCATCGATCTGCGGGGGACATAGATATCCGGGCAACCTTGCGCAGGTCACATCGCACCGCGGGAGATCCCGTGCATCTGGTCTATCGCCAGCGCACCACCAAACCACGACGCATCGTCTTGATCGCGGACGTTTCCGGATCGATGGAGCCCTACGCCCGGATCTACCTGCATCTGTTGCGTGGCGCTGTGCGCGCGATCAGGGCCGAGGCATTCGTCTTCGCCACCCACCTGACGCGACTGACCCATCAGCTATCCACGAGACAGACCGATGCCGCATATCGAAAGGCAGCGGAGGCCGCAAACGATTGGTCGGGTGGAACGCGCATCGGTCACGCGATCGGGACATTCATCGACGACTTCGGTCGCAGGGGTATGGCTCGGGGAGCGGTCGTGGTCATCGTCAGCGACGGCTGGGAAAGCGATCGTCCGGAACTGCTCGCGGAAGCGATGGAACGACTATCCCGACTCGCCCACCACATCATCTGGGTGAATCCGCGTAAGGCGGCCGAGTCATTCCAGCCGCTGACCGGCGGCATGGCGGCTGCCCTTCCATACGTGGACACCTTCCTCTCCGGTCACAGTCTGCGAGCACTTAACGACGTCATGGCCGCCATCTCCGCAGCCGGCGATCGAGTCGATCGATCTACGCAAGCCCGCGCGCGCCTCAGCGGCGCAGCGTAGGCGGAATAGGGTTATTGCGTGTTGGTGCCGGTCGACGTCTACCGCGAAAGCATCCTCGATGGAGTCGAGCCGCTCGCACCCATCGCGCTTCCGCTTGCTGACAGCCACGGATGCGTTCTAGCTGAGGATGTCGTCGCACCCTGGCCGCTGCCTTCCTTCGACAACTCCTCGATGGATGGTTATGCGGTTCTGGCCACCGACGTCGCAGGCGCATCTGAGCAAACGCCGATCACCTTGACTGTTGTCGACGACGTCCCCGCCGGTTCCCGTGCCGATATCCCGGTGTCGTCTGGGTGTGCAGTGCGGATCATGACCGGCGCACCCATGCCATCGAATGCCGACTGCGTCGTCCCGGTCGAGATGACCGATGCCGGCACCGAGTCGGTGCAGATCACAGGTTCGGTCGACCTCGGTGCCTACATCCGCCGCGCGGGTGAGGACGTGATCGTCGGCGACACTGTGGTCCGTGCCGGCACGCTGCTGTCCGCGCGCCACCTAGCCGTCATCGCGGCGGTCGGCAAGGGACACCTCGTGGTCCACCCTCGACCGCGGGTGGCTGTGCTGTCCACGGGTAGTGAACTGGTGGAACCCGGCACGCCGCTCACCAAGGGGATGATCAGCGACTCGAATAGCTTCCTGCTCGTCGCCGCCGCGAACGAGGCCGGTGCGCAGGCCTATCGAGTACCCCCGGTCAAAGACGACGCCGCTGCTTTCGCGGCCGCCATCAGCGATCAACTGCACGTTGCCGATCTGATCATCACGAGCGGCGGCGTGAGCATGGGTGCCTACGACACCGTGAAAGAGGTCTTCACCGAGATGGGCACCGTCGAATTCACCAAGGTCGCCATGCATCCGGGCATGCCCCAAGGGCACGGCTTCGTCGGTGAAATCGAGGGAGAGCGGATTCCGGTCATCACCTTGCCGGGCAACCCGGTTAGCTCCTACATCTCCTTCCAGAACTTCGTGCGACCGGTGATCAACAAACTCCGTGGACTCGGTGGAACCGATCGCCCGCGCGTCACGGCGCAAATAACGAAGGCGATGGACTCCCCGCAGGCCAAGCGACAGTTCGCTCGGGGTCGCTTCCTCCCTGATGGACGCGTCGAGCCGGTGGGCGGAGGCCAGGGTTCGCACGTGATCGGTGGCCTCGCGCAGTCCGACTGCCTCATCGTCATCCCCGAGGGAGTGGCGCACGTGAATGTCGGTGACTCGGTGGATGTTGTCGACTTGAGAGGCGATATTCGATGAGCGACTTCACGCATCTCGACGAGTCCGGGGATGCCCGCATGGTGGATGTAGCCGAGAAGGACGTCACGGATCGACGGGCGATAGCCGAGGCGTTCGTTCGGATGAGCTCCGACGTCATCGCACTGCTGCGTGGCGCGGGGGTGCCCAAGGGCGATGCGCTAGCCGTTGCGCGGATCGCGGCGATCACCGGAACCAAGCGCACGCCGGACCTGATCCCGCTATGCCACCCCATCGCCGTTCACGGTGTGGACGTCGATCTCGAGGTGGAGGACGCCGGCGTGCGCATTACCGTGGCGGTGCGCACTGCCGATCGCACCGGAGTGGAAATGGAAGCGCTCACCGGCGCGAGCGTGGGAGCCCTTGCCTTGATCGACATGGTCAAAGGAGTCGATCGCTCGGCGATGATCGATCGGGTGGTGCTGCTCGAGAAGTCCGGCGGTCGCTCCGGCCACTACGTCAGACCCGAGGGCTCGTGAACTACCGGGCACTGGTGATCACCTCCTCCAACCGCGCAGCGCGCGGAGAGTGGGAGGACACCTCGGGTCCAATTCTGGTCGCCGGACTAGCCCGGCTCGGTTTCGATGCGGTCGGGCCCCGGGTGGTGGCCGACGGGGAACCGCTGGCCCAAGCCCTCGAGCGGGGGATAGAGGAGGGATTCGACCTCATCCTGACTACAGGGGGCACCGGCCACACGCCCCAGGACCTCACCCCGGAGATGACCCGGCGGGTGATCGACCGGGAATCTCCCGGACTGGCCGAGGCGGTGCGGGCGTACGGGGTGGCCGCGGGCATCCCCACCGCAGTCCTGTCCCGAGGGATCGCAGGGATCGCCGGGAGCACCTTGATCGTGAACCTGCCCGGGTCGCCGGGTGGTTGCCGGGACGGACTCTCCGCATTGGGGCCGGTCCTGCCGCACGCCGTGGACCAGATCCACGGTGGCGATCATCGCCGATCGGACTAGTTCACCGTCCGTTCATCCAAGGTTGGCCCATCGTTGGCTGAACACGCCTGCTGACGTTACGTGTCGCCTATTGGATTCCGCACATGCCAGTCGCGGTGGACCAGGAGCCACGCAAACTCTCCAGTTCCACCCAATTCCACCGTAGCGACCGCATCTTCAACCGCGGTGTGCTCGTCGCGGCCCTCACGTCGCTTTTCATCCTGGCGGGTATAGCGATCTTCCTCGGCGCCCAGTTAATCCCTGTCGTACAAGAGCAGGGCATCGACTTCTTCATCACGACCGAATGGGATCCCGGTGCCAACAAGTTCGGCATCCTCGGCATGCTCTACGGCTCGGTCATGCTCGCGGTCATCGCACTGATCATCGCCGTTCCCGTCTCGATCCTGCTCGCGATCTTCGTGGTCTTCCTCGCGCCCAAGCGAGTAGCCAAGATCATGACGAACTTCATCGACCTGATGGCCGCCATCCCCTCGATCATCATCGGTCTGTGGGCCTTCTACATCTTCCAACCGGTCGGTGTGCAGTGGGCCGAGTTGCTGAATCAGTACCTCGGCTGGATCCCGTTCTTCTCGGTCACCACCGACAACTTCGTGGGCTCTCCGTTCATCGCCGGCTGGGTGCTTGCGGTGATGATGATCCCGATCGTCACCGCCGTCACCCGGGAAGTCCTGGATCGGACACCGCCTGAGTTGATCAACGCCGCCGAGTCCCTCGGCTGTTCACTGTGGACGATGCTGCGCTACGTCGCGCTGCCCTTCGGCCGGGGTGGTCTCATCGGCGGGGTCATGCTCGGTCTGGGCCGTGCCCTCGGCGAGACCGTGGCGGTCTACTTCGTGTTGAAGTTGGTATTCGACATCAACCTGTTCCGCGTGCTGGAGTCCGGTGGTGGCTCGATCGCCACCATGATCGTCTCCAAGTTCGGGGAAGCCGGACCGAAGGAACTCCAGGTCCTGCTGGCCTCCGGCTTCGTGCTGTTCGTCGGCACCCTGATCGTGAACATCCTCGCCAACCTCGTGGTCAGCCGATCGGGAAGGTTGAAGTCATGAGTAACCAGACATCCGCCTTCGCTGAGTCCGAACTCGAACACCTAAGGCACCAGTCCGCACTGCGCCCGTGGATGCAACGGACCGCCAAGTTCAAACTGGTCACCGCCCTCGGTGCACTCATCCCGTTGCTGATCGTCGCGATGATCTACGCGACGACTGACATTCCGGGGGCGATCGTGGTCGTCGTCATCTACCTTCCCCTGCAGATCGTCGCTGCCGTGATCGCCGCGCTGATCTCCGGTGGCAAGAACCGCACCGCGGATGCAGCGATCATCGTGCTCGCGATCGGTGCCACACTGCTGAGCATCATCGTGGTCGGCTCGATCCTGTGGTCGATCATCACCAAGGGACTCGAGGCGATCAGCTGGTCCTTCCTGTCCCAGAACAACATCTACATCAGCCCGCCCACGCCTTTGGGCTACGGCGGTATCGGCCATGCGCTGCTCGGCACCGTGATGATCGTGGCGATCGCCCTTCTGATCGCGGTACCCATCGGAGTCGCCACCGCGGTCTACATCACCGAGGTCCGAGGCAAGGCTGCGAACGCAGTGCGCTTCTTCCTGCAAGCCGAGAGCGGCGTTCCTTCCGTGGTGGCCGGTCTGTTCATCCTGACGGTGTTCATCCTGACCGGGGTCATCTCGCAAAGCGCTTTCGCCGGTGCGCTGGCCTACTTCATCCTGATGCTGCCGACCGTGGCCCGGACATCGGAGGAAGTCCTCAAGCTCATCCCCGAGGACCTTCGCACCGGTGCGCTGGCGCTCGGCTCCACCCGTATGCGAGTGGTGTGGCGCGTGGTGCTCCCGGCCGCTCGGACCGGCATCATCACCGCCACCATCCTTGGAATCGCACGCGTCATGGGTGAGACCGCGCCGCTGCTGCTGACCGCCTTGACTAACGACGGAACCGTGTGGAATCCGTTCACCGAACCCACCGCGGCCTTGCCCACCTACATCTTCTTCAACGTCTCGCTGCCCTTCCCGTCCGCAGTCGCGCGGGCGTGGGGCGCAGCGCTCGTCTTGATGGTGCTCGTAGCCATCGTGTTCACCGCCGCCCGGTTCTTCGGAACCAAGAGATTCGCCAAGTCGTAAGGGAGAGGAAGCCATGTCGACCGCAGAGTTCGAGGACACCACTACAACGGGGGAGCTTGAGGCACACTTCGCCGAGCCCGCTCGTCCGCGCCAGATCGAGATGGAGTCCCGTGAACTGAGCGTGTGGTTCGGTCAGCGCAAGGTGCTCGAAGGTGTGTCCATCAAGTTCCCCAAGAACTCCGTCACGGCCTTGATCGGTCCGTCCGGCTGCGGCAAGTCGACCTACATCCGCACCCTCAACCGCCTCCACGAGTTGATTCCCGGAGCCGCGTTGGCCGGCGAGGTCCTCTACGACGGTCAGGACATCTACGACGCGAACGTCGATCCAGTGGGCATCCGGTTGAAGATCGGCATGGTCTTCCAAAAGCCCAATCCATTCCCGAGCATGACAATCCGCGGCAATGTGCTGAGCGGTCTGAAGCTGTCCGGGATGAAGCGGTCGAATCACGACGACATCGTGGAGGAGACGCTCACCGCGGCCGGGCTGTGGAAGGAGGTCAAGGACCGCCTTGATCACGCGGCCGGTGACCTCTCCGGAGGTCAGCAGCAGCGCCTGGTCATCGCCCGAGCGCTTGCTGTCCAGCCCAGCGTCCTGCTCATGGATGAGCCGTGTTCGGCATTGGATCCGGCATCAACCCTCAAGGTCGAGGAGACGATCGGTCAGTTGTCCCAATCGATGACCATCATCATCGTCACGCACAACATGCAGCAGGCGGTGCGGGTCAGCGACTACACGGCCTTCTTCCTAGCTGCGGAGAATCAGCCCGGGCATGTGGTCGAGCAGGGTTTGACGACCGAGATTTTCGGCAACCCGCAAGATGAGCGCACGCTGGACTACGTCAATGGACGCTTCGGTTAAGCGCAAGCGAATTCCAGTTCCCGTGTCATCTGATGTTCACCTAACTGTTCCGGTCTGGACCCTTTTCGTGAACTTGTCGGCCAGATGATCTCCCTACGTTTCCGGGTGTTGGCACGACCGTGTCGATGAGTCGTATGAAGGAGTTACCAGTGCGTCGCACTCTCGCGATACTGTCCTCAGCAGGCGTCGTAGCAGCCACCCTCATCGCTGCCGCGCCCGCTCAGGCGAATGAAACCGTCCCCGGTGGCGGGGCCTCGTTCTCGTCGGTCTTCCTGCAGGACTGCGCGACTCGCTACAACGGGTCCCAGAGCAACTTCACCGTCAACTACCAGTCGGTCGGCTCCGGTCGCGGTAAGGCTGGCTTCTCCAATGGCACGTACGTGTTCGGAGGAACCGACAGCGCCTACGGATCGCGCGACACCAAGCCGTCGTTCCAGTGGGAGTACGTTCCGATCATCGGTGGCACGATCACCCTGCCGATCAACTTGAACGGCAAGAACGGTCGCCCGATCGGCAACCAGATCCAACTGCGTCAGACCACGGTCGCGAAGATCTTCGGTGGACAGATCACCACCTGGAACCACCCGGAGATCGTGAAGGCCAATCCGCGCATCGCGAGCAACCTTCCGAACACCGGCATCACCATCGTGTACCGCGCTGACGGGTCAGGAACCACCAACAACTTCCTGCAGTACCTGAACTCGTGGGCCCCCACGATCTTCCCCAAGGTCCAGGACGCCATGGACAGCGCCTTCCCCGGTGGTAGGCCTCCGGCCAACTCGATCTCCGGCCCGCAGAACGCCGGTGTGATGAGCGCCATCACCGCTACCCCGGGCTCTATCGGCTACGTGGACCTCGGTGACGCCCTCAAGGCCGGTGCCCGCATGGCTCGCATCCAGAACGCCCTGGGTGAGTTCGTGGCTCCGTCGGCCCAGTCGGCGGCTCGCAACCTGGCGAATCAGACCAACGTCGGCTCCGACGGCCTGGTGTCCTTGAACTACAAGGTCCAGGCTCGTGGCGCCTACCCGATCGCAATCTTCAGCTACCTGCTGGCTCGCACCGACGGTGGCGGCCCTAACGGTCTGGGTGTACGTCAGTTCACCCGCTATGCACTCGAGAAGTGCGGTCCGGAGCGCGCCGCGCAGCTCGGCTTCGTTCCGGTGGCCGGCAAGGTGCTTAAGACTGCTGTCGGCCTCGCCAACAACATTAAGTAAGCACGACTGCTAGGCAAGGACAACTGACGGTAGGGGTGTCGGGTTTCGGTCCGGCACCCCTACCGTTCTGATCGCAAGGGGTGCGTTGGTGAAGAGGTCTGGATTGGCCGTAGCCAGTGGCGGCATCGCCCTTGTTTTCCTTGCAGGCTGCACACCCCCGCTTCCCCCGGATGTACTCGCTGCTCGGCTGGAACGCACCATTACCTGCGTTCCAGGCTCACAAGACGTTGCCGTCCCTCAGGAGTTCGCAGATGCGGTGGATCAGATCAATGTTTCGCTACTGGGCCTGTGTCCTGACCAGAGCATGGTTCCGGTCGCCCCGGACTCCCCCGATGCCCAGGTCCGCATCCTCGAACGGCCCGCTACCCAAGCCGATATCGAAGCAATGTCGCAGATCTGTACCGGTGATGTACTGACCACCCCGGTGCTGGGGACCCCGATCGGGGTCGTGGTCAACATCGTGGGCCTCGACGGATTGGTTCTCACCCCGCAAGCGGTCGCGGGACTGCTCGACGGCAGCATCACCAGTTGGACCGATCCGCTCATCACCGAGCCCAATTCCGGGTTCGATGTTCCCGATCTACCCGTCACCTTGCTGCGCTTGGAGCAGCCGTCTGGCGCGGTCGAGGCGATGACGGCCTGGTTGAGCCAGCAAGCTCCTGAAGCATGGATGCAAGGAGAGATCTCCACTCTCACCGCCGGAACACCCATGGCTTCGTATGACGACATCATCGCGGACATGACCGGCATGTCGATGGACACGGAGTTCGATGATCCGTTGGCTGGCGACGAACTCGACTTCGATGCGCTGCTGGAAGAGGAGCCGCTCACCGAAGAGGAACTCAATATCGACCTAGATGCCGACATCGTCTTCGAACCGCTTCCCGGTGAGGGTTCGGTTGCGGTGATGCCGACCTTCCTCGCGAGTATCAACGTGCTTCCTGTCGCGGATCTTCCCGCGGAAGGTGTGATCATCAGCGTTACAAACGTCGACTTGCCCAAAGTCGGTGTGGCAGCAATGGAACTCACCACGGATGACTCCGGGCGCATCCTTGCCACGCATGCGGTGGGTGGAGTTCCCGTGGAAGGCCAATTCGACCAAGCATCGGCCAAGGTGGTCCTGGAGGAGGGCTCACCACTCGTCGGGTGGCCGGTCATCGCGACCAGCTCGATCATCGCCTGCGATGACCCGAATAATCCACTACCCAAGTCGACGGCGCAGTTCTTCCTGCGCCTTGCCGGTCAGGGGACCTTCGACTCTGTCGGCCTGACGCCGTTACCCGAGCCAGTGCGCATCCAGGCACTTCCTGCGCTGCGGGTCGAGCTCGACGCCGCGGCGGATGACGTCGACTTCGAGGACCAGTTGCCCGACCAGCAGGCGACGAACGACGAGACCGCGCAATAGGGAGTAGGGCCGGTGCATCGCGCAACCGGCCCTACCTCCCGAGGTGCGCGTTCATCTGCGCTCAGATGAAGAGGAGTTGCGCTCCCTACAGGCAGCCGCGCGGCTTGGGCAGGCCGGCGATGTAGGACATCTTCTTCGCCGGCTTCTGCGGGAATAGCTGGAAGAGCCGCTTGGTGTCCACGCCACCTTCACTGGAGACACGGCGGATGGTGGGTGTCTCGCCCTTCTCCTTGTAGTCCTCCCGTAGGAAGTTGATGACCTTCCAGTGCTCTTCGGTCATGTCGACCCCGATCGCGGTGGCGAGCGCCTGACCGATGCCCTCGTCCCATTGGCCGTACTGCGTCATGAAGCCCTCGTCGTCGACGACGACCTCCTTGCCGTTGATGGTTGTGGTTGCCATGGCGATCAACTCCTCACGTGTGCCGTGGCGAGCGCTCCCTAGGCCGAGAACGCTGCCTCCTTCTTGTCTTGGTTTTCCAACAGATCGATGCGCTTGCCCTTGAGAGACATCAGCGCGGGGAGTGGCATCGAGCGCCCTGGCATCAGCACGTTCCAGTAGATCCAGCGAAACGCGAGCTTGCCCAGGTGATTGATGCGGCTTTCCTTCAGCAGGTTCATCGGACCTACGCCGGCGTAGGGGAACTTGCCGGGTAGGGGTTCGTAGTCGTAGTTGAAGTCGATCAGCATCGCCTTGCCGCCACCTGTCTCGATAAAGCAGTTGGCGTGCCCGTCGAATTTGTGCGTCATTTCCTTGCCTGCGATGTGCTGCAGGAAGTTCTCGACGAAGATATCGATCTCGAAGTGCGCGACCGATCCAGCCTTGGATGCCGGAATGTTGTTGGCATCACCGAGAGCGAAGATGGTGTCGAACTGGGTGGACACCTGCGTGAACTTGTCGACCGGCACCAGGTTGAGCTCATCGCCCAGCTCGGAGCGGCCCACGAAATCCTGGCCCATGTTGAGCGGCACGGTGACGAGCAGATCGAAAGGCACCTCGCGCTCGTCGTAGGAGACCAGTGCCCTCTTCTCGTTGTCGATCTCCATCAGCATGAAGTCCGACTCGACCGCGATGCCCTTGTCATCCAGCGTGGTGCCGAACGCTTCGGCGGCGATCGGCTTGGTGAAGGCCCCGGGCAGGGGAGTCACGTAGGTCATCTCGACCTTGTTCCGGATTCCCTTGTCCTTGAAGAACTCATCGGCGAGGAACGCGAACTCCAGCGGGGCGACCGGGCACTTGATCGGCATATCCACGATGTTCACCACGAGGCGACCACCGGGCCAGTCCTGGAGCTTTTCGGCCAGGGCGACCGAACCTTCGTAGCTGTAGAACTCATGGACGGATTCACGCCATAGCGGGCCGAGCATGCCGTCCGTTTGGTCGGGTCGTGGACTCACCCCGGTCGCGATGATCAGGAAGTCGTAGGCGAACTCGCGGCCGTCGGCCAGGGCGACGCTCTGCTCC
>JBMTHB010000004.1:0-17187 GCA_049435845.1 Candidatus Nanopelagicales bacterium
CAACGTGCGAATGTGCTGCCCGTCGACGTCGGCGTCGGCCATCAGCACGATCTTGTGATACCGCAAGCGGTGGATGTCGAATTCATCCTGCACACCGGTACCGAGGGCCGAGACCAGCGCCTGCACCTCGTTGTTCTGCAGCACTTTGTCTATTCGTGCTTTCTCGACGTTCAAGATCTTTCCGCGAATCGGCAAGATCGCCTGCACGCGGGGGTCACGACCTTGGCGTGCGGATCCGCCCGCGGAGTCGCCCTCGACGATAAACACCTCGCACTCCTCGGGTTCACGGCTCGAGCAGTCGATGAGCTTGCCGGGCATTCCCGCTCCACCAAGCAGACCTTTGCGGTTACGGGCCAGGTCACGCGCCTTGCGCGCTGCGATGCGCGCAGCGGCTGCATTGACCGACTTGCGAGCGATCTCCTTGCCTTCGCTCGGGTTCGCTTCGAACCACGCGCCGAGTTGATCGTTGACGATCTTCTGCACGAACGTCTTCATCTCGGTGTTGCCGAGCTTCGTCTTGGTCTGGCCTTCGAACTGCGGCTCCTTGAGTTTCACCGACACGATCGCCGTGAGGCCTTCGCGGACGTCCTCACCTGTGAGGTTGGTGTCCTTCTCCTTCAGCACACCCCATTCGCGCGCGAACTTATTGACCAGGCTGGTGAGTGCGGTGCGGAATCCTTCTTCGTGCGTGCCACCCTCGGTGGTGTTGATCGTGTTCGCGAAGGTATACACCGACTCGGCGAAGGTGGTATTCCACTGCATCGCGATGTCGGCACTCAACCCCGCCTTCTCGTTCTCCGCACCGATCTCGATTATCGTCGGATTGGATACGCCCTTGCTGGCGTTGATGTGGCGGACGAAATCGGCGATGCCGCCGTCGTAGCGGTAGCGGACCGCACGAACGTCGTCGACCACCTCCGAGACATCGTCGGCGTCACGGATCGCGGTGCTTCGCTCATCGATCAGTTCGATCGTCATGCCCTTGTTCAGGAACGCCATCTCCTGGAACCGGCGTGACAGTGTGGTGAAGTCGTAGTGGGTGGTCTCGAAAATGTTGGCATTCGCCCAGAAGGTGACGGTTGTTCCGGTGCGGTCGGTCTTCTCACCCTTGGCAAGCGGCGCCGTCGGTACACCGTTCTCGTAGGTCTGCCGGTAGACGAAACCGTCGCGGTGGACTTCTACGTCCAAACGAGAGGACAGTGCATTCACGACGGACACACCTACGCCGTGCAGACCACCGGACACCTGGTAGCCGCCGCCACCGAACTTCCCACCGGCGTGCAGGACCGTGAGCACGACTTCCACCGCGGGCCGCTTCTCCACCGGGTGTTCATCGACCGGGATGCCACGGCCATCGTCGGTGACTCGGACGCCGCCATCGGCCAGGATCGTCACGGTGATCGTGCTCGCGTAACCGGCCATCGCCTCGTCGACGGAGTTGTCCACCACCTCGTACACCAGGTGGTGCAGGCCCCGCTCGCCGGTGGATCCGATGTACATGCCTGGGCGCTTGCGGACCGCGTCCAGCCCCTCGAGCACTGTGATGGCACTTGCGTCGTAGGACACCTACGCCCCTCCTGAGTCTGGCGCTACCGGGCTGCCTCGCCGCCCTGGAAAAACCGATCGTGGCCCTCTTGAGGCCCCTGCCTGATTCTACCGTCGCGGTCGGACATTCCGCACCATCGACCTACCCCGAATCGGCCCGAGAATGCCGAAAAGACGGAATCGACCCCCCAGTCACGTACCGCCCTACGAAATATCGGTATTGCGCCGTCAGTGAAGGCGCTAGCGAGTAATCCGGGTCACCCGTAGGTGTCGCGTGGACCCCTCCCCTTGACCACCCGGGGACCTGCTCGCCAAGACGGGGCGTCAGGCCCTTTGACGGTCACCTCCCGCACTGTGCCCGGCCCCACGACGTCGGTCACCTGGCGCGTGAGGTCGCCGAGCAGCAGGCGCACCTGGGTGGCCCAGGCGGTGGAATCCGCCCGCAGCACGAGGGTGCCGTCGCTCCACGACTCGGCCACCTCCGGGCCGACCACCTCGGCCCATGTGCGGCTCAACCTCGCTAGGGCTGCGTCACCCTGCCAGCCCTGCTCGGCAAGCAGCTGCTCGAGTGCCTCGCCCACGAGTTGCGGATCGCGGGAGGTACTGGATCGAGCACGTCGCTTCGAGCGGATTGGGTTCTTGGTGCCACTAGATCGAGCCCGACCTAACGCACGCGCGGCCACCCGCATGGCCTCATCATGAGACACCGCAGTGTCGTGTGGGTTCGGTTCGTCGGTGATGGACTCACTGTGTGGATCACCTTCGTGGTCGTTGAATTGCTCGTTCACGCAGCGCTCACCTGTCCGGTGACGACATGGAAGCGGGCACCGTCGAGTTCGATAGGAACGTCCTGCTCCACTGCCGCGGTAATGAAAACTTGTGTGGAAGAACCGGCGAGCTCGGCGAGATGCCGTCGTCGTTCGGTATCCAATTCGGCGAACACGTCATCAAGGATGATGATCGGATCGACACCGTCGGATCGCAATACATCCGCCGCTCCTAGACGCAGTGCCAACGCCATCGACCACGACTCCCCGTGCGATGCGTAACCCTTGACTGGGAAACCGTCGAGTTCGAGTTCGAGTTCGTCGCGGTGCGGCCCCACGAGCGTCACTCCCCTGCGTAACTCATCATCGATACGCGCGTGCAGATCCTCGGTGAACGCCGCCGAGATATCCGTGGTGGTTGCCGGGTGGCCACTGACTATTCCTTGAAGCGAAGGAGACGACGGGCGGTAACGAATATCGACGGTGGCCGCTCCCGCTACCCGTTCATAAGCCTTCTGTACCAACGGCGTTAGGTCCTTGGTGAACTCGAGTCGACTTCGGATGAGATCGGTGCCTAGGTCGATCAGTTGTTCGTTCCATGCGTCCAACGTCTCGCGCATCGTCGAATCCGCTCGCCCGTACGCCGACTTCAAGAGTGCGTTTCTTTGCCGGAGCACCTTGTCGTAGTCCGAACGAACTCCCGAAACGCGTGGGTGGCGTTGGATGGTCATCTCGTCGAGGAAACGTCGTCGTTCGGACGGATCGCCCCGCACCAAAGCCAGATCCTCTGGCGCGAACATGATGGCGCGCACGATGCCGAGGATGTCCCGCGCGCGAGTTGCAGCGGCCCTATTGATGCGTGCTTTGTTCGATCCCGACGGATTGATTTGCACATCGACGCCGACCGATCTGTCCTCCTCCACGACCCGAGCACGTACTACCGCGTGGCCAGCACCTGAGCGGATCAAGGGTGCGTCGTGGGCCACGCGGTGACTGCCCAGTGTGGATAGGTAGGCAATCGCCTCCACAATGTTGGTTTTGCCTTGCCCATTACGGCCGATGAACGCCGTTACACCGGGGGTGAACTGCAGGTCGACGTGCTGGTACGAACGGAAATCCGTCAGGCTTAGTGCCTGGAGCCACATGATCAGCCGGTGAGACGAACGGGCATCAGCAGGTACTGGTATTCCCCGATCACGGAGTTGTCGTCCATTCCGGTGACAACGGCCGGACGTGTTGCCTGCGTGAAGGCGAAGCGAGCCGACGGTGCGTTCATGGCGGCCAAACCATCGAGCAGATACCCGGGGTTGAACGCGATCTCGATCGCCTCACCCTCCAGTGATGCTTCGAGAGATTCTTCGGCCTTCGCGTCATCGCCTGCACCCGCACGCAAGGCCACCTCGGAGTCGGCGAACGCCAGCCGCACCGGAGTGTTCCGTTCAGCCACGAGGGCGACGCGTTTCACTGCGTCAATCAATGCAGCGGTATCGACGATGGCGTGGGTGCTCGACTCATTGGGTAGCAAGGAGCGGTACTTCGGGAATTCCCCATCCAACAAGCGGGTGGTCGTACGCCGGTTGTCTCCTTCGAATCCCATCAATCGCTCGCCATCTGGCGGCAGGGCGAGAGTGACATTCGTTCCGCCACTCAAGGACTTCGCGGTATCTGCAAGTGTCTTAGCGGGAACGAGTAATTCGGTATGGACACCGCTATCGGTAGGCGACCACTGCAGTTCGCGAACCGCAAGCCGGTAACGGTCCGTCGCAGCGAGGACGAGAGTTGATCCGTCAACCTCCACGCGAATACCGGTGAGGGTGGGGAGGGTGTCGTCTCGGCCTGCGGCGATGGCCACTTGCGAGACGGCTTGACCGAAAAGGCCCGCATCCACCGAGCCACTGGATTCGGGCATCGTCGGTAGCGCCGGATAGTCCTCGAGTGGAAGCGTCGGCAGGGTGAACGAAGATCGGCCGCAGGTGAGTGTCACCCGATTGCCTTCCAAGGTGATCACGACCGGTTGAGCCGGAAGCGAGCGTGCGATATCCGACAGTAAGCGGCCGGATACCAACGTGGTGCCAGCTGATTCGACTGTCGCCTCGAGGACCGCACGGGTGGAGACTTCGTAGTCGAACCCACTCAGTGACACTGAATCCCCGGCCGCTTCAACCATCAGGCCGGCAAGGACCGGGAGGCTGGGTCGGTTGGGCAGCGTCCGAGCGGACCATGCGACGGCGTCTGCAAGAGCATCACGCTCAACTCTGATCTTCACTCGTGTCCCTCCTTGCCCGAACGCACCCGATATGGCCCGACGATCCTGATTGCCGAATCTTCGGCTCGTTGGTTTGTCGAGCAATCCCCGAGGGTACGGGAGTTGTCCACCATGAGCCGTGCGTTGTCGTTCTCATTCGAATTTGATGATGAAAGGTAGTAGTCGTCATAGGTAGTGGGGAAAGTGTGGAGAGGAGTCCTATTTCCTCGTCGAACTGCTGGTTCGGCGTGTGGAGAGGGTGTGCAGCGACACGAGCGGTGCTGGGGATGCGTTGGGCATGACGCCGACGTGAATGACCGGTGTGCACAGTCGGGATCCAGCTATGCACAGGACACCACGAACGACGACGGATCCACGACGACTTTGTCCACAATCGATCCACAAGTGGGGATAGCCGAACGTAATCGACATTTCGGACAGCGAATGGTGAGTTATACACATGGTTATTCACAACTCCCATCCACACTTGGGGAGAAGGTGGGGATATCTGTGAAACTTGTGTCGCTAGATAGGCATGTGATGGATGGTTCATCACGCCGGCCGCGGTTGTGACTTGATCCTGCTTGTCAGGTCGGTGACCTGGTTGAACAAGGATCGTCGTTCGGCCATGAGCTGGCGAATCTTGCGGGCGGCGTGAATAACGGTCGTGTGGTCGCGACCACCGAACGCTTGTCCGATCTTGGGCAACGACAAGTCGGTGAGTTCCCGGCAGAGGTACATCGCGATCTGCCGCGCGGTGACAAGTACCCGTGACCTACTCGTCCCGCACAGATCCTCGACAGTGACTCCGAAGTACTGGGCGGTGGCCGCCATGATCTGCGCTGCCGTGATCTCCGGACCGGTCTCCGAGGGCAGCAGGTCCTTCAACACGATCTCGGTGATGGTGAGGTCCACCGGCTGACGGTTCAAGGACGCGAACGCCGTCACACGGATGAGTGCACCTTCGAGTTCACGGATGTTGGTACTGATCTTCGACGCGATGTACTCCAGCACCTCAGGTGGCGCCACCAATCGTTCGTGCTTGGTCTTCTTACGAAGAATCGCGATACGGGTCTCGAGGTCCGGGGGTTGGATGTCGGTGATCAGACCCCATTCGAAGCGTGAGCGCATCCGATCCTCGAAGTCCTGCAGTTGCTTGGGTGGGAGATCGGAGGTGATAACTATCTGCTTATTGGCGTTATGCAGTGTGTTGAAAGTATGGAAAAACTCTTCCTGGGTCTGGACTTTTCCACTGAGGAACTGGATGTCGTCGACGAGGAGGACGTCGGTTTCACGATAACGACGCTGGAAGGCAGCCGCTTTATCGTCACGGATCGAGTTGATGAATTCGTTGGTGAATTCCTCGGAACTGACGTACCGGACATGTGTGCCCTTGTAGAGGGTTCGAGTGTAGTGACCGATCGCGTGCAGAAGATGTGTCTTACCCAACCCGGATCCGCCGTAGATGAATAACGGGTTGTATGCACGAGCTGGTTGCTCCGCGACAGCCACGGCAGCGGCGTGGGCGAAACGGTTACTCGACCCGATGACGAAGGTGTCGAATATGTACTTGTCGTTCAGTCGACCGTCACCGGAGCGTGTGTCGGGGGAGCCGGTACCTGGACGAGGTGTGTCCTCCCGAGAGGAGGCGGCCGATGAGCCGTTCACCGATGTTCCAGGGTCGACCAACTCGTCGGCGTACGTGGCGTCGGCCATCTCATCGGTTGTGACGTCGTCGACCGCCGGGGTGATGGACGGATCGACAGTCACCGCAAGGCGCACCTCCTGGCCGATCGTGGCGGTGAGAGCTCGCACCACGATGGGTCGTAGCCGGGTCTCCAGGACATCCTTAGTGAACTCGTTGGGAGCTGCCACCAACGCGGTGTCGCCCACCAGACCCAGGGGCTGGGTGAGGGTGACGAATGCGCGCTGCTGGGCAGGCAGTTCGTCCTCGGTCAGGCTGGCAAGCGCCGCCTCCCAGTAGGGAGCCAGCTCGTTTTCCTCAGCCACGCCGCTCATCCTCCCCGTCCATCAGCATCTTGTCCACATGGTTATCCACAGGGGTGGAAGCGGAACCGTCACACTAGCGACGAACACCGAGGCACACAAGACGAAGGAGCAGATTCGTCCACCCGGCCACCCCGGTTTGACCGCGATTCAGTGCTGCCCTTACCCTGGAGCGCTTCGCTGAGCCAGAGGAGCTCACCCCAAGAGTTCCGGCTACCTCGGCCCAGCGTGCACCCAACGGCCAGCATTCCCCAGGAGTTCCCAGATGAAGCGCACGTTCCAGCCCAATAACCGTCGCCGGGCACGCAAGCACGGCTTCCGGGCTCGCATGCGCACCCGCGCTGGGCGCGCGATCCTGGCCAACCGCCGCGCCAAGGGCCGCGAGCGGCTCTCCGCTTAAGTCCTAGCTCGCACCCCCCGCCTACTCACTGGAGGGGCCACGTCAGGCGTTTGCCTGCATGCAGGATGCTTGGTGTCGTGTTGCCCCAATCCCACCGGTTGACCCGTCGGGAGGACTTCCGTCGCGTCATCCGTGGTGGGTCGAAAGCGTCGTCGACGACCGTGATCGTCCACGGTTGGTTAGTCGGCCCCTCGGGAACCGATCAAGCGGCCGTGGAACCGGCCCGGGTGGGCATCACCGTCAACCGGGCGGTCGGTGGGTCAGTGGTCCGGCATCGGGTTGCCCGCCAGATCCGACACATCGTGGCTGGACATCTCAAGGAGCTGCCGCCAGGTTCCCTGTGGGTCATTCGCGCCCTGCCCGCGGCAGCGCACGGCCCCCTAACCGATGACATCCAAGGGTGCTTGACCAAGGTCCTGCGTCTAAGAGCGGGCGTCAAGTGACCGGGTACGAGCTCGGGTCGGCGATTGCATCTGCCGGGCGCGGTGCATTGTGGTTGTGGGATCACACGATCGGGTACCTCGTCCGCGCGGTATTCCTACTACTGGTGCGCGCCTACCAACTGTCGATCTCTCCACTTTTGCCCCCGAGTTGTCGGTTCCATCCCAGTTGCTCGTCGTATGCCTACGAATCAATCGTGATCCACGGATCAGTGAAGGGCTTACTCTTGGCCAGCTGGCGTCTACTACGGTGCAACCCGTGGAATAAGGGCGGTCTGGATCCGGTACCCGAACGTGGGCGATGGCTTCCCGACATTCATCCCGACGGCACCACTCGGCTAGGACCTGAACGGAGAACGGCGTAACCCATGGCGATCTTGGAATTGTTGGACGTTCCCGTCAGCTGGGTACTCGTTCAGTTCTACGGATTCTTCAGCCTGTTTATGAATCCGACGTCGGGTTGGACTTGGGCGATGTCGATCGTCGGCCTGGTGATCTTGATGCGAATTCTGCTCATTCCGCTGTTCGTCAAGCAGATCAAGGCGCAGCGTGGATTGCAGATCATCCAACCGCAGCTGAAGGAGATCCAGAAGAAGTACGCAGGTGATCGGGAGCGCCAGTCGCAGGAGATGATGAAGATCTACCGCGAAACAGGTACTAATCCGCTCGCATCGTGCTTGCCAATCTTGTTGCAGGCGCCCATTTTCTTCGGGTTGTTCCGGGTACTGCAGTACGGCATCGCTCAGGAGCAACAGATCGGTGTATTCGCGTGGCCGCAGTACCAGGATCTGGTCAGCGTCGCGCACGACGCGACGATCTTCGATGTTCCACTATGGGCGACGTTCTGGCTCGCCGGTGAGGTGGAAACCCAAACCGGTACGAGTGCCTTGACTGTGCGAATTCTCGCCGCGATCTTGATCGTCGCCATGAGTTCGACGACGTTCTTGACGCAACGCCAATTGATCGTGAAGAACACCGCACCCGACAACCCGATGGTGCGTCAACAGAAGATCTTGTTGTACGTGTTCCCATTGGTATTCGCCGTCGGCGGCATCAACTTCCCGATCGGTGTGTTGATCTACTGGTTCACCACCAACCTGTGGTCCATGGGTCAGCAGTTCTATGTCATCCGGAACAACCCGCAGCCCGGAACCCCGGCATTCGAGGCGCACGAAGCGCGTAAGAAGGAGAAGGCCGCGCGCAAGGCAGCCCGCAAGGGTGGAGTGGTGACAACCGAGGAGCCCGAGGAAGTTGCCGACGCACCGTCGGTAAACCGGGTTCAACCCAAGAAGTCTTCGCGCAGCAAGCGCAAGAAGAAGTAGCGGCGCACACGCCCGCTGGACTGGAGACAACGTGAGCGACGATACGAGCACGCCCTCGGCCGAAACCGAAGGCGAAGCGGCCGCCGACTACCTCGAAGGACTGCTGGACATCATCGATGCCGACGGCGATATCGATATCGACATGGAAGGCGAGCGCACCCAGGTCTCGGTGATCGAAGTCAACCCGGGGGATCTGCAACACCTCGTCGGTGACGACGGCGAGGTACTCAACGCGTTGCAAGAGCTCACGCGCCTGGCTGCGGCTAGGGAGACCGGGGAGCGGTCGCGCCTGATGGTGGACATCGCGGGTTTCCGCGCCAGGCAGCGGGGCGCCTTGGAAGAGACTGCCCAGGCGGCCATCGCCGAGGCCCAGCGAACCGCCGCCCCGGTAACCATGGATCCGATGAATCCCTTTGAGCGCAAGGTGGTGCATGACGCCGTCGCGGCTGCGGGGCTGGTGAGCGAGTCCCAGGGTGAGGAACCCAACCGCAGGGTCGTCATCCGTATTCCGTAGATGGTTTCCCGTGAAACATCGGGGGGCGAGACCCCTCCTCTGCCGCAGTGGATGACCCCTGCGGCTACCGGCTTGGGCCGCTACGCGGAGATCTTGACCGGCCCGGGCATCGAGCGGGGGCTGCTCGGCCCGCGTGAGGCACCTCGGATCTGGGATCGGCACATCCTGAACTGCGCGGTGGTAGCCGATCCAGGCCTGGGGCTCCTTCCCACAGGCGCCACGGTCGCCGATATCGGTTCGGGCGCCGGGCTGCCGGGACTGGTCTGGTCCCTGGTTCGACCGGATCTGACGGTGGTCCTGATCGAGTCTCTCCTGCGCCGGGCCACCTTCCTCACCGAGTGCGTTCACGAGCTGGGTCTAGTCGACCGGGTTCAGGTGGTGCGGGATCGGGCGGAATCGGTATCCGGGGGTCCGGGGAAAACTCGTGGCGGCAGGCCGGGGACCGTGGATGTGGTCACCGCCCGGGCGGTGGCTCCGCTGGGCACCCTCGTCGAATGGGGCGCTCCTTTGTTGGCTGAGGGGGGCCTGTTGATTGCGCTCAAGGGGGAGTCGGCAGCAGAGGAAGTAGAGCGGGACAGGGAGCAGGTGGAGCGGTGGGGCCTGCAGGACGTCCAGGTTGTCCAGGTTGGGCAGGGCATCGTGGATCCAGCGACGACCCTCGTGACGGCCCGCCGCCGTGGTCGGCCTGCTACGGCACAATGACGCCGTGACCTCCTCCACCACCAAAACCCCGCGACCCAGTGGACTGGGTTGGCCCGCGGATGTTTCACGGGAAACATCACCCGAGCCAGGGCAACCCAGTGGGCTCGGGTGGCCCGGTCAGACCTCCGGGATCGAGCAGTGACCCGGATTCTCACGGTCGCCAACCAGAAGGGCGGCGTGGGTAAGACCACGACCACCGTCAACGTAGCGGCAGCCCTGACCTTGCTGGGCCGACGCGTGTTGGTGGTCGATCTGGATCCCCAAGGCAACGCCTCGACCGCCTTGGGGATTGAGCACAGTGAGGGCACCCCCGATATCTACGATGTTCTGACCGATTCAACACCTTTGTCATACATTGTCCATGAATGCGAAGAAGTCCCAGGTCTTCTGGGCGCTCCTGCCACGATCGATCTCGCCGGCGCCGAAATCGAACTCGTCTCCGGTGCGGACAGGGAATTCCGTCTTCGCCGCGCGATAGACGCGTACGTCGCAGAACAGCAGGCGGCTGGCACACCCTTGGACTACGTGATCATCGATTGCCCACCGAGCCTGGGATTGCTCACCTTGAATGGGCTCGTCGCTGCTCGCGAAGTGCTCCTGCCCATCCAATGCGAGTACTACGCGCTGGAGGGACTGTCGCAACTGCTGCGCACGGTCGACATGGTCTCCGGCCACCTGAATCCCGAGCTACGGGTCGGTGCGATCGTGCTGACGATGTACGACGGACGCACCCGCTTGGCATCACAGGTCGTGCACGAAGTGCGAACCCATTTCGGCGCGACCGTGCTCGACACCGTCGTGCCACGTTCGGTGCGGGTGTCGGAGGCACCGTCACATGCTCAGACCGAGGTGACCTACGACCCCACCTGCTCGGGTGCAATCGCGTATCGCGAAGTGGCCGAGCAACTCGATGCGATCGGAGAACGCAATGGCTAAGCGGGGACTCGGAAAAGGACTGGGTGCGTTGATTCCCACAGCGGAATCGAGTTCGGCGCAGCCACCCACTAAGGAAGCCAAACCCTCGAAGACGCCCAAGCAGGTGGCCACCGCTACCCCAGTCATTTCGGCCGATGTCGCGAACTACGCCGAGATCGACTTAGACGCGGTGCGCCCGAATCCCCAACAACCACGCCAGGTTTTCGACGAGGAGGCACTGGCGGAATTAACGTTCTCCATCAAGGAGATCGGGTTGCTGCAGCCGATCGTGGTCCGTCGTGTGGATTCACCGCAGGACGGCGCCGCATTCGAGCTGATCGCAGGTGAGCGACGTCTACGCGCGAGCAAGGATGCAGGACTGAGCACCATCCCAGCGATCATCCGCACAACCGACGACGCCGACATGCTGCGCGATGCACTCTTGGAGAATCTGCATCGAGCGGATCTCAACGCATTGGAGGAAGCCGCCGCTTACGCCCAGATGCTTGCCGACTTCGGTTGCACGCAGGAGGAACTCGCTACCCGCATAGGTCGTTCCCGCCCACAGGTGACGAACACGCTCCGACTACTCAAGTTGCCGACTTCGGTTCAGTCGAAGGTCGCCGCCGGAGTGCTCAGTGCCGGACACGCACGGGCCTTGCTCTCACTGTCGTCGCCCGAGCAGATGGAGACCATGGCCAACCGCATCATCGCCGAAGGGTTGAGTGTCCGATCGGTCGAAGAACTCGTCATTCTTGGTGACACAGGTGGCAAGGACAAAGAGCGCGGGCAACGTCAACGCAAGCAGCGCAGCGACGAACTCGAGGACCTCGTCGCCGAACTCACCTCTCGGGTGGCTGACCAACTCGACACCCGGGTTTCGGTCTCCGGCTTGACCCGCAAGAACGCCAAGGGCGCACTCGTCATCGAGTTCGCCGATGCCGAGGATCTACGCCGGATCGTCGACGTCATCGACTAATCGATGAACGATGCGATGACCTCGCCGACGGTCAGGTCAGCGGCAGCTATCGCCTGCGGAAGCAGTGAGGTCTCGGTCATGCCGGGTGCGACGTTGACCTCCAGGAACCACACGGTGCTCTGTGCGTCGACGATCACATCCGTGCGCGACATGTCGGAAAGCCCGAGTGCCACGTGTGCAGTGAGGGCGACGTCTCTCACCGCGGATGCAACGTCCTCGTCAAGACGCGCAGGGCAGAAGAATTCGGTCGTTCCGGCTGTGTACCGCGCGTGGTAGTCGTACATACCGGATTCGGGCACGATCTCTACAGCGGGCAGTGCGCGCGGGCCATCGCCGGTGTCGATTACACCGATCGCGAGTTCGGTGCCTTCGATGAATCGCTGGATCATCGCGGTCTCGCCGTAGGAGAACGCGGAGACCATCGCTGGTGGGAGATCCCTGTCGTGGTGGACGATCGAAACCCCTAGGGCGCTTCCTCCACGGGTGGGCTTGACTACGAGGGGGAAGCCGATGCGCTCGGCTACAGCCGTCATGACCGCTGGCGCACCGAGTTCCCGAAACGTCGACTGCGGTAGCACCATGAACTCAGGAACGGCCACCCCGGTACCGGACACCAGCGTTGCAGCCACGGGTTTGTCGAAGGCGAGCCGACTGGCGGACGCATCGGAACCCACGAAGCGAATATCTATCGACTCCAGCACATCCCGGAGCGCACCGTCCTCACCGGCCGCGCCATGCAGCAGCGGCACCACGCAATCGGGACGGTGCTCGGACAGGTAGGGCAGCAGGCCGGCGTCGACGTCAGCTTCGGTGATCTCCCATGCCGGGCGGGCACTGCGCAGCGCCTCGGCGACCCGGCGCCCGGATCGTAAAGACACATCACGCTCGGGGGAGAGTCCCCCGGAAAGGACGAGGACCCGCTGGGTCGCGTTCGCGTTCACGCCAGATCCGGTCCGGGTGTGGCGGCCTCACCGTCGGTGATGGTCTCGGTTCCAGTGGCGGTACCGAACGTGCGCGCGATCTCCAACTCGGTTTCGACCACCGACGACAACCGCCGCACACCCTCGCGGATCCGATCCGGATCCGGGTAGCAGTAGGACAGCCGCAGATTCGCTGCTCCTTGACCATCGACGTAGAAGCCGGTGCCGGGAACGTACGCGACGAGTTCGGCGATCGCGCGCGGCAGCATCGCGGTGGCGTCGAGGCCATCGGGGAGGGTCACCCACGAGTAGAAGCCGCCGGCCGGAATGGTCCACCTGGTTCCGCTGGGCATCATCGCCTGCAAGGACTCCAAGAGGGCGTCGCGTCGCTCCTGGTACACCTCCTGGAAGGACTTGATCTGCTCACGCCACGGCTGCGTGGCCAGGTATTCCGAAACAGTCAGTTGCGCGTAGTTCGATGGGCACAGCGTTGCGGCCTCGGCTGCGAGCACCAACTTCTCGCGGACACCGTGGGGCGCAACCGCCCAACCGACGCGCAAGCCCGAAGCGATGGTTTTGGAGAACGAGCCGAGGTAGATGACACCTTGCTCGTCGTCGGCGCGTAGCGCGCGTGGCGGTTCGCCCTCGAAACCGAGGAGTCCGTACGGATCGTCCTCGAGTACCGCGATGCCCGCCGACTGGGCGATCTGGAGGATCTCGCGGCGACGCTCGATCGGTTGGGTGACGCCAGCGGGATTATGGAACGACGGAATCGTGTAGATGAGCTTGATGCGTTTGCCCGCGGCCCGCACGGAGTCGATCGTGTCCTGGAGTGCCGAGGGGATCAGGCCGTCGTCGTCCATCGGGACATGGATGACGTCGCATTGGTAGGCGCGGAAGACTACGAGCGCACCCACGTACGAGGGTGATTCGACGAGCACCACATCCCCGGGATCGCAGAACGTGCGCGTGACCAGGTCGATCGCCATCTGCGAGCCGGTGGTGACGATGATGTCGTCGGGGTGGGCATGGACGCCGACTTCCGCGGTCACCTCGAGGATCTGCTCGCGCAGCCGGACATCTCCTTGACCGGAGCCGTACTGCAGCGCTTGAGCCCCGCGTTGCCGCAGCACGTTGGCTGCGATGTCAGCCATCTGCTCCATCGGGAGCGCCTGCACGTAGGGCATTCCGCCCGCCAACGAGACGACTTCCGGACGACTGGCCACGGCGAACAACGCCCGGATCGCCGATCCGGACAGGGTGCGGGCGCGACCGGCGTAGGAGTCGATCCACGGATCCAGACGGGAACCCTCGGTACTCACGGGGCTCCTCACCGCGCCACGGGAAGTGGGCTTACCTCTACGCCATCGTCCCTTTCGGACCTGCTGCGTGGCGACTTACGATAGGGCACCGAACCTGGGTGGATCGCATCCCGGTGCTAGCCGAGGAGTCACGCGATGGGCAAGGCGCTAATGATCGTGGGCCTCGTCGTGATCGGTGTGGTCGCCGGGTTCTTGGTGCGGTTGCTTATCCCCGGGTCACGAGCGGGGCACACATCGCGGTAACCGCGGCGGCCAACCCCTCGGCTACCGCATCGTGGAAGGCCGGGCTAGCCAACCGTTTGGCGTCGCCGGGATTGGACACGTAACCCACCTCGACCCGCACTGCGGGCATACGTGTCAACCGCAGCAGGTCCCAGGTCCTCGGGTGAACCCGACAGTCGAGCCGGTCGGTGCGCCCGATGAGCTCGCTTTGCACGAGTTCGGCGAGCACTTTGCCGGCGTGCGAATACACCGAGCGCTCACCACCACCGGCGTGGCCGTAGTAGAACGTGGCGATGCCGTTGGGAGCGGGGCTTTCGGATCGATCGACGTGGATGGACAGGGCAAGATCCGCACCTACCGTGTTCGCGAAGTGGGCGCGTTCGGCGTCACTGGGATAACCAGCCGATCCGGGTGCGGTCGCGGGACGGGTGAGCAGTACCTGGGTGCCGAGTGCGGCAAGTCGACCCTCGACCCGCGCAGCTATCGCATGACAGATGTTCGGATCGACGATGCTCCCTGGGTCGATGACGATCACCTTGTCGGCCACACCGGTTTGCAGTCGAGCGAGGTGCAGGTGCTCCCGCAACTCCGCGGCATCGCCGCCGCTCACTGTGCGGATCAATCGATCGAAGGCCCGGAACGTGTCCGGCCCGCACGTGCCGTCGGCGGTCACCCCCACGCCGTACTGGAATTCCCGCAGCGCCGCATCGGTGTCGGGGCCGAAGATCCCATCGGGGCGCCCCGGGTTGAAGCCCAACTCGATCAGGCGACGCTGCAACTGCGTGACGTCGTCGCCGACCATCATGTGACCGGGCACGAAGGACAGCACTCGGTCGCCCAGTTGCCACCGGGCTTCGTCCAACCGACGGAATGTGTCCGGTCCGACGATGCCGTCGACCGTGATCCCCCGCTCCTGCTGGAAAGTGCGCACGGCACGGTCGAGTTCGCCGTCGAAAACCACGGCGTCGATTTCGACGCCGGTAGGCAGGTCGTTGCACAGTCCCAGGTGCGCTAGCCGTGCGCGCACCTCCGCGACGGGCGCCCCGGATGATCCAAGGCGGAGCACTCCGGCTACAGGTAGTCGGCCAGATCGGCGAGCAGGGCGGCCTTGGGCTTCGCACCGATGATCGTCTTGACCACCTGACCACCTTGGTAGACGTTCATCGTGGGGATCGAAGTGATGCCGTAGGACGCCGCGGTCTGCGGGTTCTCATCGACGTTCAGCTTCGCGATCACGATGCCGTCGTTCTCCGCCGCGATCTCGGCGAGGATCGGCGCCACCATCTTGCACGGGCCGCACCACTCCGCCCAGAAGTCCACGACGACGGGCTTGTCGCTCATCAGTACATCGTCGGCGAACGACGCGTCGGTTACGTCCTTGGGTGCACCCATCGTGTCTCCTCGTGTTTCCTTGTCGGCTCGTGTGCTCGTCGTCTGGCTGTGCTCGTGGTGTGGTCAGCCTACGCGGGCTAGTCCTCCTGGGCGGCGAGGAAGCGCTCGGCATCGAGGGCTGCTGAACAGCCGGTGCCCGCGGCGGTGATCGCCTGGCGGTAGGTGTGATCGACCAGGTCGCCGCATGCGAAGACGCCTTCGATATTCGTGCGGGTCGAGGGGGCGTCGACCTGTACGTACCCTTCGTCGTCGATATCCACCACGCCGCGCACGAGTTCCGAGCGCGGATCGTGGCCGATCGCGATGAACAAACCCGTGACCGGGAGTTCACGCCTTACCCCGGTGACGGTGTCCTCGATCACGATGCCGCTCACCTTGTCCGCACCGAGCACATCGACCACCTGGGAGTTCCACACAGGTTCGATCTTCTCGTTCGTCAGAACGCGCTCGGCCATGACCTTGCTCGCGCGCAACTCATCGCGCCGGTGGATCAAATAGACCTTCTTCGCGAAGCGAGTCAAGAAGGTGGCCTCCTCCGCTGCGGTGTCGCCGCCGCCGACCACCGCGATCTCTTGCTCGCGGAAGAAGAAACCATCGCAGGTCGCGCACCACGAGACGCCATGTCCGGACAACCGCTTCTCGTTCTCTAGTCCCAGTTCGCGATACCCCGACCCCATCGCCAAGATGACGGCCTTCGCCGAGTAGGTGCGTCCGGATCCGTCGGTGACGGTCTTGATGTCGCCGTCGAGTTTCACGTCGGTGACGTCGTCGGTGATCAACTCAGCTCCGAAACGCTCGGCCTGCTTACGCATCTCTTCCATGAGTTGCGGGCCCATGATCCCCTCGGCGAAGCCGGGGTAGTTCTCCACTTCGGTGGTATTCATCAGGGCACCGCCGGCGGTTACCGACCCTTCGAAGACCAGCGGGTTGAGTTGCGCACGGGCGGCGTATACCGCTGCGGTGTAACCGGCGGGGCCGGAGCCGATGATGATCACGTTCCTGACGTCGCTCACGGCGATCCACTCCAAAGTCGGGCGCTTCTGTGTCGGATCAGGGTACCCCAGGGGGTATCCACATTCCTTACGACGATCCTAGAGGCGAACGTATTCCCGAGAGCCGATGGGGACGACCAGCACGGCCGAGAAAGCTGCAAGTTCAACCGCTGGACACTGCAAGTTCGCGCCCTGAGAGCGCAAGTTCGGCATCTGAAAGCTGCAAGTTCGCGCCCTGAGAGCGCAAGTTCGCGGTTAGGGGGCGAGGGTGAACGAGACGCGCAGCAGCGTGGGATCTTGCTCCGGCGCCTCCATACCGCACGTGGGCTCCACTACATAGATCGTGGTGGTACCCATCTCCCGTCCCATCTTCCGCATCGTGTCCTTGTCCATGCCATCCATCGAAGTCATGTCCACCATGAACTCCGGCACGACGATCAATCCGGCGTCTATCCCGTTCACGTTCGAGCGCAGCACCAGAAAAGCCTGCGACGAGGCGAACT
>JBMTHB010000005.1:0-16791 GCA_049435845.1 Candidatus Nanopelagicales bacterium
CTTTCGGGCACACGGACCTGAACCGTGCGCGTCTGCCTATTCCGCCACTCGCGCGCGACCTACCAGGGTAGGAAGCCTCCCAAGGGTACAGGTGCGGGATTCGCCTGCGCCTTCGAGCGGTGGATGCCAAGTAGCATCAACGAGTGGGCTTGCTGCAGAAGTTCGAAGATTCCCTAGACCGGGTGGTGAACGGCGCCTTCGCCAAGGCGTTCAAGGCCGAGGTCCAGCCGGTGGAACTGGCGGCCGCCCTGCAGCGGGAGGTGGACGATCGGGCCAGCGTGCTGGACCGGGATCGGACCGTGATCCCGAATGTCTTCCATATCGAGCTCTCCCACCACGACTACACCCGGCTCGCAGTGTTCAAGGACGCCCTGGGCAATGAACTCGCCACCTTGGTCACCAACTACGCCGGGGAACAGCACTACACCCTGCTCGGCCAAACTCGGGTGACCATGAGTGAAGACGACGCCCTGGAGACGGGCATCTTCCGGGTGCGCAGCGAAGCCAAGGCGGAGGTCACCTCGAAGGTCGGCGCCGTCGAGGCCATCGCGCCGGAGTCGGGAGAATCCGCCGGGGCGGCTGGTGAGTCATCCGCTTCTTCGCCTGGTTCGCCGTCAGGTGGCCAACCCCGCCTAGAAGTGGGCGGCCAGGCCTACCCCCTGGTTCGCGCGATCACGCTGCTGGGCCGAGGGACCGAGACCGATATCCGCGTGGAGGATCCGGGGGTATCGCGTAAGCACTGCGAGATCGTCGTCGGCAATCCCGCACTGGTTCGGGACCTGAACTCCACGAACGGAACCTTCCTCGACGGGGAGAAGATCACCGAGGCGCCGCTAGCCGACGGTGCCGTCGTGAAAATCGGTGGGACGTCGTTGGTCTATCGGAGCGGCTGAGTCGTGTCCGAGCTCGCGCTCACCCTCGCCCGGTTCACGTTCCTGGGTTTGCTGTGGTTGTTCGTGATCTTCGCTCTCATCGCCTTGCGCCGTGATCTACGCGGAGATGGGTCGGGGTCGTCTCAAGCCGACGAACCTGCTGCGCGTGGCTCGCGATCCCAACGATCCGGGCGAGCACCACGCAACGGCCGCTCGGGAAGGACGTCACGACGATCCAAGGTGAAGGGCACGCGCCTCGTCGTCGTCGAAGGACCGCTCACCGGAACGGAGATTCCACTGGAAGGTGCTCAGGTGACGTTGGGGCGAGCACCAGACTCCACCATCGTCATCGATGACGATTACGCCTCGAGTCGGCATGCACGCATCTACGAGTCAGAAGGTGCGTGGGTCGTCGAAGATCTCGGCTCCACGAACGGCACCTGGCTGGATCGAACCCGCTTGACCACACCGACGGTTCTACCTGTGGGTGCACCCCTTCGCGTCGGTCGCACCACGCTGGTGATCCAGAAGTAGGTCGATCATGGCGGATGAAGTCGATGTCGAGGTGGAGGAGGACGGCCAAGCTGCCCTCGTAGTGCCTGTAGAGGATCGACCGCTCACACTTCGCTCCGCAGCACGCTCCGACGTCGGACTCGTTCGGCCCGGCAACGAGGATTCCGGGTACGCCGGACCGCGATTGCTACTCGTCGCCGACGGCATGGGTGGTCACGCGGCAGGTGAGTTGGCCTCCGCTGTGGCAGTAGCGACCGTCGCCGATCTGGATGTGCATCCACCGTCGTCGTCGGAATTACTGAACGCACTCACCGACTCGATCGACTCAGTCGGCGAAACCATCGGTGCGATCATCAACGAAGAGCCGGACCTCACCGGCATGGGCACAACGGTGACCGGCCTGTACTGGCTTGGTGGTCGGGTAGCGATCGTGCACGTTGGCGACTCGCGCGCCTACCTGTTCCGCGACAACCAACTGCAGCAACTAACGCACGATCACACGTATGTGCAGACATTGGTCGATGCCGGGCGGATCACCGAGGAGCAGGCCGCGACGCACCCCAAGCGGTCACTGCTTATGCGCGCGCTCGATGGCATGAATCCGGTGGAGGCGGACCTGTCGGTGCGCGAGGCGCGAATCGGTGACCGGTATCTGCTGTGCAGCGACGGGCTGTCGGGTTTCGTGGATGAGGCGGCCATCGCCGGCTCGCTGACGATGAGTGACCCAACCGGGTGCGTTACGCGATTAGTGGATCTTGCGTTGGAGCGCGGGGCACCGGACAACGTGACGGTCGTGGTCGCGGACGTCGTCGTCGCCGAAGGAAACCGCGATGACCTCTTCGAGCCGGTGGTGGTGGGCGCGGCAGGCGAGCCGCGGGTGCGGGCGCAATTGCCCGGCGTGCGATTCCCCGACGACTCCCAACCGAACCCCGACGCCCCCGAGGTTCCCGGGCCGGTCGAAGGCGGTCCACCCACTGCGCCGCAACCATTGGTCGATGCGGAGTTGATCGTTCCGGCGGCCGAACAGGCGATGCACGATGCGCGCCAAGCTGCCGCCGTGAAGGCGAAGCGTCGTCGTCGACTGAAGTCGGTGAGCATCTACGTAGCACTCATCGCAGCGATCGCCGCCGTCACCTACGGTGGATTACTAGCCGCGCAAACCTGGTTAAACAACCAGTGGTACGTCGCGATCAATGGCAGCGCCGGTACCGGAACCGTCGGCATCTACCAAGGGGTGCAGGGGAACCTAGGGGGCATTCGCCTGTCCTCGCTACAAACCGACACCGAACTGCCCGTCGGTGAGTTACCGCTCTTCGACCAGGAACTGGTCAGCAAGGGGATTCCGGCCGAAAGCCTGAGCGACGCGCAACGCATCGTGGTGGAGCTCCAGTCGCGCGCGGCGGAATGTCGAACGATCTTCCCGCCGGCCGGGTGCCCAGGCAGCTTGAGCAATGCGCCCGTCGAAGAAGCACCCGCACCAGGGACTGACGTCGAGGTTGCACCGTGAGCCTGGTCGAGGAGTTCACCGTTCCGGTCGACAAGCCGAAGAAGAAGCCCACACGCAGGTGGGTGGAGTTCTTCCTTATCGTGATGGCGTGGGGAATCGGCCTGCTCGGCACGGTGCAGATCGGCTGGGTGACCGGCGAAGGCATGACCGAGCAACTATGGATCACCGCCGCTGTGGTCGGTGGCTTGGCGTTGGCGATGCATATCGCCGTTCGCATCTGGGCGCGGTACGCCGATCCGATCATGCTGCCCGTCGCGACCTTGCTGACCATACTCGGGCTCTTGATGATCTACCGCATCGACGTCGCCTCGTCCCGGCGAGCAGCACTGAGCGATGCACCTCCTCCCACACCAGATGTGTACTCGCAACTCACCTGGTACGCGATCGGCACGATCCTGTTCGTCGCCGTACTTTTGTTGCTGCCCGATCACCGGCGACTCGCGCGCTACACCTACACATTTGGTCTGGCCGGTCTGGTCCTACTCGTGCTGCCCCTAGCTCCGATCATCTGTACGACAGTGAACGGCGCAACGCTGTGGAGCCGCATCGGCGACCTGTCCTTCCAGCCCGCGGAAGCGGCGAAGATCCTGCTCACCATCTTCTTCGCTGGATACCTCGTCGCAAAACGCGATTCCCTCGCCGTGGTGCGAACCAAGTTCCTCGGTATCGACCTGCCAAGGCCGAAGGACCTCGGGCCGTTGGTCATCGCATGGTTGGTGTCACTGGCTGTCCTTGTGTTCGAACGGGATCTGGGAACGTCGTTGTTGTTCTTCGGTTTGTTCGTGTGCATGCTCTACATCGCAACGCAACGCAGGTCGTGGATCATCCTGGGCGGCCTGCTGTTCCTAGTGGGAGCCTTCGCGGCCTACTACAACTTCTCGCACGTGCGATCGCGCGTGACCGTGTGGCTGGACCCGTGGGCGTACTCCGATACCGGCGGCTACCAGATCGTGCAGTCCATCTTCGGGCTGGCGAACGGTGGCGTGCTGGGCGCCGGACTCGGCCAAGGTTTCCCGAACCTGGTGCCGTTCGCGAAGACAGACTTCATCGTCTCGGCCTTGGGTGAGGAGATCGGTGTCACCGGACTGTTCGCTGTGGTGCTGCTGTACGCGATCCTGATCGAGCGTGGTCTGCGCACGGCCGTCGCGGCGCGCGACTCCTTCGGCCAATTGCTGGCCGCGGGCCTGTCAATAGTGCTCGGCATCCAGATATTCGTGATCATCGGCGGTGTCACGGGGTTGATCCCGCTCACTGGCCTGACCACTCCCTTCCTGTCCTACGGCGGTTCATCCCTGGTGGCCAACTGGGTGATCATCGCGATCCTGCTGCGCATCTCCGACCGGAACAGGCGCCCCGATCCGATCGCACCCTCCCCCGACGACGCGATGACGCAGGTCGTGAAGCGGGTATGAGCGCTGTGCGTGAACGGGTTGCCTCGTGAGTCGTCAGATCCGGCGGCTGTCGTTCGTCTTCGCCCTGATGATGGTTGCGGTATTGGTCAACATCACGCTCATCCAGGTGGTGAACGCCGGTGACTACCGCGACCGGCCCGGTAACCAACGGATTCTCCTCGCCGAGTACGACCGTGAACGCGGACCGATCCTGGTGGGCAACGATCCCGTCGCCCGATCGGTGGAGACCGGCGGGACGCTGAAGTACTTGCGCACCTACTCCAATCCGCGGCTGTACGCGCCGGTGACCGGTTTCTACTCGCTCATCTACGGCGCGACCGGGTTGGAACGCACCGAGAACCGGATCCTGAACGGACGATCGGACATCTTCGCGGTCGATCGCATCCAGCAGTTGGTCTCGGGGCGCCAACCTGTGGGCGGCGCGGTGACCACCACGATCGATGCCGCCGCGCAGCGTGCTGCATACCTCGGGCTGCGGGGGAAGAAGGGTGCGGTGGTCGCGATCGAACCGGCCACCGGTCGGATCCTCGCATCGGTGCAATCGCCGTCGTTCGACCCCAACTTGCTGTCTTCGCACGACCCGGCCGAAGTTCGCGAGTACTACGACCGCCTGGAGTCCGATCCGAACAAGCCTCTGCTGAACCGACCGATCGTGTCACTGAATCCACCCGGGTCGACATTCAAGTTGGTGACCGCAGCCGCGGCATTGGCCTCGGGCCGGTTCAACCCGAACTCGGTGATCCCCGGTCCGCGCACGTATTCCCTGCCACTGTCGAACAAGGAGCTACGGAACTGGAACCGGCAGCAGTGCGGGCCCGGTGGCGAAGTGACCTTGCGTGATGCCCTGGCCATCTCCTGCAACACTGCGTTCGCGTGGTTGGGTAACGAGCTCGGTGCCGATGCGCTGCGTGATCAGGCACGGCTGTTCGGCTTCGACACCAGTTTCGAGATCCCGCTGCGAGCCGCGACATCGCGCTTCCCACAGGATCCCGACGAGCCCCAGACCGCGATGAGTGCCATCGGGCAATTCGACGTGCGCGCCACCGCATTGCAGATGGCGATGGTCACCGCCTCGATCGGCAACAGTGGGCGCACGATGATCCCCTACCTAATCCAGGAGGTGCGCGGACCGGACCTGGCGATCCTGCAAACCACCGAACCGGAAGTATTCGCTGATGCGATGCGCCCCAGCGAGGCGCTCGCGCTCACCGAGATGATGGTGAACGTCGTGGAGAACGGCACGGGAACCAACGCCCGTATCCCCGACGTCCGAGTAGCGGGCAAGACGGGAACGGCGCAAACCGGGAACGACCAACCGAATGTTGCGTGGTTCGTAGCCTTCGCCCCTGCGGCAGCGCCTCAGGTGGCGGTGGCGGTTCTGGTGGAGGACGCCGGTTTGGAAGAGGTCAGTGGCAACGGACTTGGCGCACCTATCGCTCGAGACGTTATCGAAGCGGTACTGCAACGTCGCTCGTAGTTGAGCCAAGCCGAAGCAGCCACCTGAGACAATGACAGGTCTGCGCACAAGGATGAGGGAGATACGTGAACCAGGCTGAGCCCAGCAAGATGCTCGGCGACCGCTATCAGGTCGGCGAAGTCATCGGTCGCGGCGGCATGGCCGAGGTTCACGAGGGACGCGACCTGCGCCTCGGGCGTCGAGTCGCGATCAAGATCCTGCGACCGGACCTCGCCAAGGACCCCGCATTCCAGGCTCGGTTCCGCCGGGAAGCGCAAAGCGCCGCGGCCTTGAACCACCCCAACATCGTCGCGGTCTACGACACCGGTGAGGACGTCCTGACCGATCCCGAGGGTCAGGACGTCGTCGTTCCTTACATCGTCATGGAATACGTCGACGGCATGACCCTCCGGCAACTGCTCGCGAGTGGTCGTCGTCTGCTGCCTGAGCGTGCGCTGGAAATCGCCGCAGGAGTGTTGACGGCGCTCGACTATGCGCACCGACACGGGATCGTGCACCGCGACATCAAGCCGGCCAACGTGATGCTCACCCGCACGGGCGATGTCAAGGTGATGGACTTCGGCATCGCGCGCGCGATCAACGAAGCGGGGCAGACCATGACCTCCGCATCCGCGGTCATGGGTACCGCGCAATATCTGTCGCCAGAGCAAGCACGCGGTGAAGTCGTGGATGCGCGCAGCGATCTGTACTCCACCGGCGTTCTGCTCTACGAGTTGCTAGTCGGGCGTCCACCGTTCTCCGGCGACAGTGCGGTCGCCATCGCCTACCAACACGTGAGCGAGATGCCCACGCCACCATCGCAGGTAGACGCCGGAGTGTCACCGGAGATCGATGCTGTGGTGTTGCGCGCGCTGGCTAAGCGTGCCGACGATCGTTACCAGAGCGCGGTGGAATTCCGAGCCGACGTGGAGCGGGCGATCGCCGGGGCACCAGTGACCGCGGCGGTACCCACCATCGTGGGCGATGCGACCCGGCAGATGGCGCCGATCCAGGCGGCCACATCACGCGGATTCGAAGACGACTACACCGACCCCATATACGACACCTCGCGCAAGCGTCGTCCGCGTGCGGGGCGCAGCACACTGTTCTGGATCATCAGCCTGTCCGCCGTGGCGATCGCGGTGCTCGGTGCGCTCGCCATCGGTCGCTTCATCTTCGGGGGGACGTCGGCGTCGCTGGTGACCGTGCCTAATCTCGACGGTTTGACCCTCGAGGAGGCCACGGCCTCCTTAGCGGAATTCGAATTGCGGCTAGGTGCGCAAACACCGGAGATCTCCGATCGCGAGCCCGGTACGGTCATCGCGCAACAGCCCGCTGCCGGGGAGAGCATCGAGCAAGGTCAGGCCGTCAACGTGACCATCAGCACCGGGCGTGAGCAGGCGACGGTGCCGCAGTTGATCGGGTTGACGTCGCTGGACGCGGTGCGCACCGCTCTATCTGACGCGAACCTACAGCTGGGTGAAATAACCGAGGAGGACTCCAACCAACCGGCCGGCTACGTGCTGGCGCAGGATCCAGCCGAAGGGGCGCAGGTCGCGGCCGGCAGCCCGGTCGCGGTCGTGGTGTCCTCCGGCTTGGTCGAGGTTCCCGATGTTCGCGATGTGTCACAAGCGCAAGCGCTCAGCGATCTCGCTCAGGCCGGCTTCGAGGTGCAGGTGGTCGAACAGGAATCGACCATCGAACCGCCGGGCATCGTGCTGGCGCAATCGCCGCAGCCCGGAACGTCATTGGAGCGCGGTTCTGTTGTGACTATCACGGTCTCGATCTCGGTCGAGCCGACCGAGCCACCCGTCGATCCGAACCTGCCGACGGATGCGCCAGTGGATCCGAACCTGCCGACGGATGCGCCGGTCGATCCGAACCAGCCGACAGTTGAACCGGTGCCGGATCCAACGGGACTTCCCGAGCCGACACCGGCACCGACCGTCCCCGTCGCCTAACCCACGAACTTGCGCTCTGGGAGCGCGAACTTGCGGGATTGTGTTATCGAACATGCACTGTGCGAGCGCGAACTTGCGCTGTGAGACGTCGAACCTGCAGTTCAGGCGATCGACTTTGCGTGCCTCAATGTCCTGCGCAAAGTCGGAGTTCAAATGCGCAAGTTCGACGGTCAGATCTGCAAGTTCGTCGGCTCAGGCTGCAAGTTCGAGCACATAAACCCGCAAGTTCGCGGGTCAGTCGTCTGGATCGTCCTCGATCTTGCCGATGACCGGCTGCAGCGTCAGTGCACGATCGATGGCCTGCGGATAGCCACACTCAGCGAGCCAATTGGCCAGCATCTGATGACCACGCTCGGTCAGCACCGACTCCGGATGGAACTGCACCCCCTGGACTTTCGCCTCCCTGTGACGCAGCGCCATGATCACACCCGATTCGGTGGTCCCGGTCACCTCGAGTTCAGCAGGCATCGTCGCGGGGTCGACGGCCAGTGAGTGATACCGAGTCGCGGTGAAGTGTTGCGGCAAGCCGGCGAGCACACCGGAGTCTTGATGCACCACCTCCGAGGTCTTGCCGTGCAACAGTTCCGGCGCCCTAGTAACCGACGCGCCGAACGCCGCTGCGATCGCCTGATGGCCCAGGCAGACGCCGAAGATCGGCACATCGCCGGTGCACTCGCGCACGATCTGCATGCACGCGCCGGCATCCTCAGGGGTGCCCGGCCCAGGCGAGAGCAGCACACCGTCGTAGTCGCGGCACTGTTCAGGGGTGACGTCGTCGTTGCGGACCACGGTGACCTCCGCGCCGAGTTGGGCGAGGTACTGGACCAAGTTGAACACGAAAGAGTCGTAGTTATCGACCACGAGGATCTGGGGGCCGGTGCCTTCCACAGCGTCATTGTGCGATACCGCCGCAACGAGGGTGTGGCAGGCTAGGAAGGGCGGCCTCAGTCCAGCTGGGGTCGCACGCCTAGGCGCACACCGAACGAGGGAGAGCACAGTGCCGGAGTCCAAGGGTCGCAAGAAGGACCCGTTCACCCCGCCACCGTCCAAGGGCGAGCGGAAGGTGGCCAAGATCGGCTCCCCAGGCTGGCTTGCCCCGGTCATGGTGGCCTGCTTCGTCGTCGGCTTGCTCTACATCGTGATCTTCTACATCGCAGGGTCCGACATCCCGATCATGAATTCGATCGGCGGCCAGGCAAACGGCCTGGTGAACGTGGCGATCGGGTTCGGATTCATAATCATCGGCTTCGTGCTCTCAACAAAGTGGAAATAGCCGACTTATCCACACATTGTTCGAGTCCCCCAGTGGGGGACATTGCGAATTCGTGAGGGAATTCGACTTACGCGCGTGTAGTTCGTCCCCAGGTGTGGATTTCCTGGGGATAAGTGACATTCGTGTGATTGTTGTGACTAGAGCAACTCCAGAATCGTGGCATTGGCCATACCACCGCCCTCACACATGGTCTGGAGGCCGTAGTGGATGTCGTCGCGCTTCATCCGATGCACCATCGTGGTCATCAGGCGAGCCCCGGAGGCGCCGAGCGGGTGCCCGAGCGCGATCGCGCCCCCTTGCGGGTTGGTGAGCGCGTGATCGGCGCCGGTGTCCGCCAGCCAGGCGCCAAGGACCGAGGCGAAAGCTTCATTCACCTCGAAGGTGCCGATGTCGCCGATGCCCAGACCCGCCTTGCCGAGCACTTTCTCGGTGGCCGGGATTGGCCCGGTCAGCATGATCACCGGATCCACTCCCGCCATCGCGAACGAATGCAGCCGGGCGACGGGGCGTAGGCCGAGCTCTCGCGCCTTGTCACTACTCGTGATGAGTAGCGCCGCCGAGCCGTCGGAAATCTGGGATGCGTTACCCGCAGTGACCACCCCGTCCTCGCGAAACGCCGGCTTCAATCCGGCGAGTGATTCCGGTGTTGTGTCCGGTCGGACTCCCTGGTCGACCGTGGTGCTTCCCGGCTCTGTGTCGACAACGACGATTTCCTCATCGAACAGGCCGTCCTTGGCTGCCACCGCAGCTCGTTGCTGGGATTGCGCAGCGAGCTCATCCAGATACGAACGCGAGAGGTTCCAACGCTCGGCGATCATCTCCGCGCTGATGCCCTGGTTCACCAGGTCCGGATAGCGCTGCAACATCCGCGGACCGAACGGGCCATCGCCGCCGGCCATGTTGGAGAACATCGGCACCCTCGACATGGACTCCACGCCGCCGGCGATCACTACATCCATCTGACCTGACATGACGGCAGCCGCCGCGAAATGCACCGCTTGCTGGCTGGATCCGCACTGCCGATCGATGCTGACTCCGGTCACCGACTCCGGCAGTCCTGCGGCGAGCGCCGCGTTGCGCGCCACATTCGCGCTCTGCTCCCCCACCTGGCTGACGCAACCCCAGATGACGTCGTCGATCGCATCGGGGTCGACTCCTGAGCGCTGCACGATCGCATCGATGACGATCGCTGACAAGTCAACCGGATGGATTCCCGAGAGACTGCCCTTACCGGGCTTACCGATTCCCACCGGTGTTCGTACAGCTTCGACGATTACTGCGTCCGGCATGTCAGATTCCTTCCGGTTACCGATTCCTGTGCCACAACACACGCTACGCGCGCAGATCATCCATTACGTAGTGATCACACCCAAAGGTGCGAGGAGTTCTTGGATCTGCGCCGTTCGCATCATGGTCAACGCGATGAGCACGAGGAGAACGCCCCCGACTCCAGCGATCTGGATCAGTGTTCGTCCGCGCTTGGGTGCGTGTACCAAGATCGTGGCGACCGCTGCGCCCACCACCAAGCCACCGAGGTGGGCTCGCCAGTCGATTCCCGGCGCAATGAAGCCGATGACGACGTTGATTCCGAGCAGGATCAAGACCTGGGTGACGTCGTAACGGAGCCTCCGTCCCGCTACGACCAGCGCGCCCATGAGACCGAAAATCGCGCCGCTGGCGCCGACCGAGACGGTGCGAATGTCGGAGAAGTAGTACGACGCCACCGCTCCCCGAGTGCGGCGGTGACATACAGCGCAATGAACCGCGTGTGTCCGAGGATGCGTTCCAGCGTCGGCCCGAGCGCGAAGAGGACGTACATGTTGAAGGCGATGTGCAGGAATGAGCCGTGGAGGAATGCACTTGAGATGAGCCGATACCACTCGCCACCTGCAGCGATGCCGACGGGCCACATGCCGAATTCGGCAGCAACCTCATTGATGCCACCCATGTACTGGATCGCGAAAACGACCACGTTGATCACGATCAAGGTGTACGTGACGTACGGCTTGAGGATCGCGGTTGCGCCGGCAACAGTGACCGGCTGGACGGGCTGCTCCGCACGAACGCAGTCCGGGCAGCGGAATCCCACGGGTGCGGCGATCATGCACTGCGGGCAGATGGGGTTATCGCAGCGTGAACACCGGATCCGGGTTTCAGTCTCCGGGTGCCGATAGCAGCGCGGTGCTTGTGGCGCTGGCGATCCCGATGAATCTGACGGGGGAAGGTTAGTCACGTGTGACGGTGATCGACTCGATCACCACATCCTGCTTCGGTCGATCCTGCGCACCCGTCTCGACGGCTGCAATGGCATCGACAACATCGCGTGAGGCTTGGTCGGCTACTTCACCGAAGATGGTGTGCTTGAAGTTCAGCCACGTAGTCGGTGCGACAGTGATGAAGAATTGCGAACCGTTGGTGTTCGGTCCGGCGTTGGCCATCGCGAGCAGGTAGGGCTTGTCGAAGGTGAGCTCAGGGTGGGGTTCGTCGTCGAACCGGTAGCCAGGACCGCCGGTGCCCGTGCCGAGCGGATCGCCGCCTTGGATCATGAAACCGGGAATCACTCGGTGGAAGATCGTGCCGTTGTAGAGCGGGGCGGAGGACTTGGCCTTCACCTTGGGGTCTGTCCACTCCTGGGTGCCCTCGGCCAGGCCGGTGAAGTTGCGCATCGTCTTGGGTGCGTGGTCCGGGAACAGGTTGACGTTGATGTCCCCGAGATTGGTGTGGATCGTCGCCGTGGTCGCCATGGGGCGATCCTGTCAGATCGAGATCACTCGTCTGCCTACGGGCCGGTCATGCATCCAGGAGAGCGAGTCCTTCGGCTTCGCATGCCGCGGCCAGGGATCGATCGCGCGTGAGCATCACATCGGCCTGGACTCGCAAAGCGGTGGCCAGGTGAAGGGCATCCAAGCTTCCTAGGTTCCTCATCTGGAAGGTGCCAGCGCGACGGAAGTCCGACCTCTCGTGCTCGACCACCGCGAGTGCATCCAAAGTCGAGTCGACCGCAGTCATGGAAATCCCCAGCCGTCTAGCGGTCCGACGCATCTCGGTCTCCAGCAGCCTGCCAGAAAGGACGAGATGGGCCTCATTCGTCAAACCATCCAGCAGACTGCGAGTCTCGGCGGAACCCGGTTCGTCCGTGATGGCCGTCACTGCGACCGAGGCATCGAGGTAGACGATCACCGATCACCCCGGAGGTACATGAGTGCCTCAAGTGCAGTCTCGTCGGAATCGACTTCCTCGGGGACTATGTCCGCGAAGCGAGCTCCGCGCTTGGGTGCCTCGTGCCGAATGCCGGCAAGCGGGTCAGTACCTACGGGCTTTAAGGCTGCAACCGGCTCACCGTTGTTGGTGATGATGAACGTCTGCCCCTCCTGCACCTCGCGCAGGATGCGGCCGCTTTCGTTCCGCAGTTCCCGGTGAGTGATGGTCTTGGCTGCCACAGAACGACCGTAGCACGCCGTAGCACACTGGGTGGAGGCTAGGGGACTCGAACCCCTGAGTTCTGCATTGCTTCAGTCGCCCAAGAGGGCGTAACTACCCCAGGCACCGATCGCATCCGGTCGACGCGCGGCAATGTAGTTGTACGTCTCTCGATAGGCACGAGCAACATGCCGCCTTGCGTCCTCAGACGGATTCCATAGGCGAGTGTGTTCGGAGGCGTTGTACCGCTGACCGCTCAACCGATGCGGGCCGTGCGATCCGAGAAACGCATCCAGCCTCGTCAGCGCGCGCTCGGTGAACAGGCGCTCATAGAGCTCAACGTGCACGCGGTCCTCTCCGAGGGCCTGCTCGTTCGTCCGCCAAGTCATCTCGTAGTGGGTGCGAACTCTGGAGCCGCATGACAGGGCAAAGCGGACGAATGCATCGTCAAGAGCGTCGCCCTCCACGTGGAGGCCCAACTTGTACCCGCCGCGTCGTTGCCTCCAGCGGAAGGCACTCACGCAACGTGCGACGGGGTCTCGCATCAGGAAGATCGACTTGACGGTGATGCCGAGCTTCGCGAACTCTGAATCAACTGCCCTGAGACGTTCGACAGAGAGCCCGGCGTAGCTCGGAGTGATATCTCCAGTTATGCGACTTCCCGTCAACTGGGCAGCGAAGAAGTCGAAGTACTTCTGTGGATCTGCCACCATCTCGGCAACCCGCGCGTCGTGATCATGTCTGGGCACCTCAGGCACGCGCAGCTCGGCCGCATAGGGCAGGTCAAGGACGTCCCAGACATGGAATTCCTTGTGTCCTGGCATGCGGCAGTGCCGCACTTGGCGCAGGTATTGGAACAGCCATGTGGTGCCGGCCTTCTGGGCCCCGACGCCCAGGACGAACGTGCGTCGGGGCTTGGTGATCCAACCCCTGACATAGCTCATGGACGGACGCAGTCAGTTGGTGTTCTTGGAACAGCTCACGACGGACTCAGCGAGGGTGCAGGTGTTGATCACGCGCTTGTCGCCCAGCGCCGGGAGGAGGTGGTTGTTGAACATCCCCCGGTAGGCGCGGGCTTGCGTCGGGCTCACCGCCCCGGCGTCGTTGTTCCGGTTCCAGTCCTCGAACAGCCGTCGCAGCGTCATCTTCCCCGTCAGCCGCGTCGCACCCCGACCGGCTTCCCCCCGCATGAACCGCTCATAGTTCTCATCCAGCCGCCGCTGAGCCACCTTCTTGCTCGGCCCTGAGCCGGTCACCCGCTTGCGCGTCATCCCTGCTGGGAGGTGCTCGGCGGGAACCTGACGACTGGCCTGCCAGAACGTGAACGCTTTGACCGTTCCGTCGTCCTTTGTGACCTGCTGCGTCTTCTGATACGGACCGTCCTTGGTGGACCGCTGATTCACCATCCCGCCCCCCGATTCCCTCCCCATGTACATTGCGCCAACGTTTTACACCAGTGTGAAGGCAAAAAGAAGCGTGTTCCCTCACGTTTTGTGAGGAGAACGGGCACAACGTGGAGGCTAGGGGACTCGAACCCCTGACTTCTGCCTTGCAAAGGCAGCGCTCTACCAACTGAGCTAAGCCCCCGGATGGACACCCGCCGGAGCGGGTTACGGGATCACGAAGGATAGCCGAGGTGCGCAGCGCACCTCGACGTGTTGGGACTCGTCGTTAGCGCAGGTCCGGGGCGGTGGTTGCCTCGGCCCACAAGTCCTGCTCGGCCTGGCTGGCCATGTACTGGCGGTAGATCAGGTAGCCGACGCCGCCGAGGATGGCCAGGAGCAGCAACTTCTTCATGGGGAGGTCTCCATTTCAAGGTGGGAGCCTCCATAGTGCCCGGTGTGCTCGGGTCACGCTAGAGGGGGTGCCCATCTGGATGGTGCAGTGCAGGTTCGGGCGTTGATTCCTGCAAGTTCGCGGGCTATGTGCGCAGGTTCGCGCCGTATTTGCGCAGGTTCGGCGAAGGGGAGGTGAACGGATCATGGCGGTCATGGACGCTTTGCTTGGTCTGTGACTGTTCTAGGACGTTTTGTTCACCTCGCGTTCATCTATTGATCTGTTGTGCTTCACCTGGCCTGCCTAGTTTCAAGCCCGGCCTAACTTCACCTTCCCGCGCTGTCCCGAGCTGGGCCCCGAGCATCCACCGCGACCTCCTGAGGAGTTCCGTGCCGAGCGCACAACGGGTGTCGACACGAGCCGTGTCCGGTCTCTCCCTCGCTGGCCTACTCCTCGGTGGGGCACTCCTACTCAGTGGATGCGGTTCATCCGCCACGGTCAACCCGGCGGTGCCTGCCGCCGAAGCTGCCCTCGCGGCCGGGGACATCACATGTGTGGACGGGCGCATCCAGGCAGCCGGGTCCAGCGCTCAAGCGAACGCGATAACCGAGTGGGTGAACGTGTATCAGACCGCGTGCCCGCAATCGACGATCGACTACCAGCCGGTTGGTTCGGGCGCGGGCGTCGAGGCGTTCCTTTCCAAGCAGGTGTCCTTCGCCGGCACGGACTCCGCGGTGGAGGACGAGGACATGGCTGACGCGATCGAACGTTGCGGTGGCACTGCGGCGTTGAACATCCCCTTGGTGGGTGGGGCGATCGCGGTCGTCTACCACCTGCCAGGTGTCGACTCACTCGTGCTCGATCCACCGACCATCGCCGCGATCTTCGCCAGTGAGATCACGCGGTGGAACGATCCAGCGATCGTCGCCTTGAATCCGGGAGTGGATCTTCCCGACGCAGCGATCGCGCAATTCCATCGCTCCGATTCCTCCGGCACGACTGCGAACTTCTCCGACTACCTCGAGGCGACCGCACCCGATGCCTGGGATTACGACACCGGTAAGGAATGGACCGCGCCCGGCGGACAAGGTGCCCGCGGTTCTGATCAGGTGAGCGCATCGGTGGCGCAGACACCGAACTCGATCGGCTACGTGGAGTTGTCGTATCTGATCGATGCGATCAACACCAAGCCCGTTGCCATCGATCAAGGCGCTGGCCCGGTATTGCCGACGGCGCAGAACGCTTCGATCACATTGTCGTCCTCACCTGCGATGAACGACGACGGCAACATCGTCTTGGACATCGACTACACCACCACGGTGCCTGATGCCTACCCGATCAGCATCGTTACCTACGAGATCGTGTGCACCACCGGGCTAGCCGAAGACCAGAACCCCGCGTTGGTAGCCGAATATCTGGCCTTCGCCGCATCGGATTCGGGTCAGGAGTTGCTCGGGCAGATCGGGTACGTGCCGTTATCCGGTGACTTGTTGACGCAAGTGCGCGACTCAGTACAGCTCGTCATCGACGGAGCTGCGCGATGAGCCTGCTGACTCCTCCGCGCATCACCGGATCATCGGTTCGGCCGGGAGACCGGAACTTCCGGTTCACGACGACGGCCGCAGGTGTGACCGTGCTCGGTGTTCTAGCGGCGATCGCCGCCTTCTTGGTGTGGCAATCGATTCCCGCGCTGCAGAACAACACTGGCAACGTCTTCACCAACCAGCAGTGGCTGCCGGATGCCGATCCTCCACAGTGGGGAATCGCGGTGCTGATCTTCGGAACCTTGTGGACATCGCTGATCGCGATGGTGCTCGCCGTCCCCATTGGCATCGGCACAGCGCTGTTCATCACGTTCTATGCGCCCAGGCGCGTTGCCAGGTCATTGGGATTCGTCGTCGATCTCCTTGCCGCGGTGCCGTCGATCATCTTCGGCCTGTGGGGTCTGTACTACTTCATGCCGCAGATCGTGCCCGTCGCCCAGTGGTTGTCCTCATACATGGGGTGGATCCCGTTCTTCGCCAACGATCTGGACCTCTTCACCAAGAGCATCCTGATCGCCGGGTTCGTGCTCGCGATCATGATTCTGCCCACCGTCTCGGCGATCTCCCGAGAAGTGTTCTGGCAGGTGCCCAGGGGTCACATCGAGGCTTCCTTAGCACTCGGTGCCACGCGCTGGGAGATGATCCGGATGTCTGTGCTGCCGTTCAGCCGCCCCGGAATGATCTCCGCGGCGATGCTCGGTCTAGGACGCGCACTCGGTGAAACCATCGCCGTGGCATTGATCCTGTCCGCCGTATTCGAGATCAACTGGCAGATCACCGAGCCAGGCGGCAACTCGATTGCCGCGAATATCGCCTTGAAGTGGGGCGAAGCAGCCGGCAACGGTCGCAGCGCGCTGATTGCGACGGGCATGGTGTTGTTCTTCATCACCCTGGTGGTGAACATGACCGCTCGCTGGGTCGTCAACCGCCGGCGTGAGTTCTCGGGGGCGAACTAATGGCCCTAAGAACCGACAACCACGCTCCGATCGCCGCCGGCGACGACCCACTGCGACTGACCGGCAGACGCCTGCCGAGGTGGGCGCCTGTCGGAGCGCTC
>JBMTHB010000006.1:0-16157 GCA_049435845.1 Candidatus Nanopelagicales bacterium
TCCGGAGATCACCTCGTCAAGCGGGTGAACGGTATCGGAGGAGACCGTGTTGCCTGCTGTGATGCCGATGGGCGCATCGTGGTCAATGGTGTTCCGTTGGATGAGGACTACATCATCGGCCCCACCGATCAGGTGCGCTTCGATGTCACGGTGCCCGAGGGCGGCTTGTTCGTCCTGGGTGACAATCGCGGTGACTCCCGTGATTCGCGATATCACCTCGAAGACCATGACGGTGCGGTTCCGGTCGCGAACACGGTGGGGCGGGTGGTCCTGGTCCTGTGGCCCTTCGACCGACTCGCTATCGAGACGATTCCGTCGATCTTCGGCAATCCTGCACTGGACTGAACGTGACGCGCTCGGTCCCCACATTGGAATTCGAGCGGACGCTCGTAGCGACCGGCGAAGCAGACGTCGTCATCGCTATCGACGAAGTCGGTCGCGGAGCCCTCGCCGGACCCGTCACCCTCGGGGCGGTCCTCGTGGATGGCCAGACCGCCGATGCGCCCGCTGGTGTGCGGGACTCCAAGCAGTTGTCGGCTCGGCAGCGGGAGGCACTGGCACCGAGGGTGCGAAGCTGGGCTATCGCAGCGGAGGTGGTCGACATCTCCGCCACTCGGATCGATGAGATTGGCATCATGCGGGCCTTGGGCGAAGGAGCGGCGCAGGCTGCCGCGCTTGTCGTCAGGGTGTGTGCACCGCGGAACCCCGTGGTGATCCTTGATGGACGATATGACTTCCTGACTCAGGTCGACGCCTCGTGGCGGGTGCGCACCGTGGTCAAGGGTGACGTCTCTTGCGCGAGCATCGCCGCTGCATCGATCATCGCGAAGGTCCATCGCGATGCAGTGATGCGCAGCATGCATGCGGATTTTCCGGAATATGGATGGGATCGCAATGTCGGGTACGCGACGGCTGCGCATCGAGCTGCGTTGCGGGACGTGGGTGTGAGCCCGCATCACCGGCGCAGTTGGCGATTGTTGGAGGAACCCACGCTCGATCTGTGATCGGATCATGAACGTCGTTCTTCCACCTCGGTGGGTTCCATCCCCACCCGGTGCACGCGCTGTCCACAGGCCGCACATGGCATCTGGTCACCGAATGCCCACTCGGCGCAGGCTCGCTGCATGCAACCTCCAGCGCACGACGACGACCGGATCGCCCTCGGCCAACTCGGTGAGCAATTGGCCATGGAGCATCTGCGCTCACAGGGGCTGATCATCTTGGACCGCAACTGGCGTCCCCAAAGACAAGCGGTGCGCGGGGAACTGGATCTCATCGCTCGAGACGGCAACTTCCTGGTGATCGTGGAAGTGAAGACCAGGCGGTGCCTGGCCTACGGATCGGCCATCGAGGCCGTCACCACGCGCAAGATGCGCACCCTGCGCTCCTTGGCTCTCGCCTGGCTGGAGCAGCGATCGATTCACGCACCTCACCTTCGCTTTGACGTGGTCGCCGTGACCATTCCGCCTGCGGGCCAACCGGTCATCGAGCATATGAAGGCGGGCCCTGCCAGGACGATCCCATGCGGGTCTGAGCGCGCGCGCTACCGCGGTGCGCTGCGGGCAGCGCGAATCGGAGACTCTCCGATGGCTCGACATCGCCCAACGTGAGGGGTATGCGCGATGCGATGGTGAGGGCCTGTGGGTCTACGTTGCGTCGACCGGGCGAGCCTGATGGCATAAGCGCCCGGTTGTTGTCACCATGGTCGATATGGAACGAAGTGCGGATGCGGCGTGGGATGAAGCGATCGATGGCTTCGCAATCCACATTCGCGATGAACGAGGGCGAAGTGACCACACGGTGCGGGCCTACCTCATGGACATCGGTCACTTGCGGGACTTCTCCAGGGAGCGCGGCATCGACGACCCGGCAAAGCTCGATCTTGGCGCGCTTCGCGCCTGGCTCGCGGCGGGAACCCAGGCGGGTTTGTCTCGCGCCACGATCGCTCGGCGTTCTGCATCGGTGCGCACATTCACTGCCTGGTGCCATAAGCGCGGACTGTCGGCAACGGATCCCGGTCACCGGCTGGTAAGTCCACGGGTGGGTAACCGTCTCCCCACGGTGCTGGACCAGGCCCAGGCCTTGCAGGTTCTGGAACATGCCGCTCGTCATGATGGATCCCTTCCTGCGGTGCGCGATGCTGCGATTCTTGAGGTTCTCTATGGAACGGCCATTCGCGTCTCGGAACTGTGTGGTCTCGATGTAGACGATGTCGATGGCGGCAATCGAACACTCAGGGTCATAGGTAAAGGTGACAAGGAACGCGTGGTGCCGTACGGCGTACCCGCCCAACGCGCACTAGACGCGTGGCTGGCGGTGCGTGGGGAACTTGCGCTCCCATCCGTGCCGGCACTGTTCGTCGGTGCGCGTGGCTACCGCATAGACTCCAGAGTGGTTGGCTCGGTCGTGCGCAGCGTGACGGATGCAGCTGGCGTACCGTCCGTTGCCCCCCACGCTATGCGACACAGCGCCGCGACCCATGTGCTAGAGGGCGGGGCCGACCTGCGCTCGGTGCAAGAGCTCCTCGGGCATGCGAACTTGGCCACGACGCAGCGCTACACGCACGTGTCGGTCGAAAGACTGCGTGCCACGTTCGAGCAGGCTCATCCGCGATCGGGGAATTGACCGTTCATCGAGCGAGTCGTGCAGGTTCGAAGTGCGAAAGCTGCAAGTTCGCGCGCTGGGGGCGCAAGTTCGCGGGGGTGACTCGCGCAGGTTAGGGGAGGGGCTTGAGCACCGGGATGCGCCTAATCCAGGCGATCGGATCCAGATAGGGATCGGACGTTGCGTCGCGGACATCCCACACCGGGCGACGTAGCCCCAGGTGCAGGCAAGTCGTAATGCAGTGACCACCGGTCACGAACCCGATGACCTCACCCGCGGTGACATCGTCGCCCTCGTCGACCACCGCATCGATCGGCAGATAGCTCGACCGAGCCACGCCGTGGTCGATCGTCACCGACTCGATTCAGGCGACCTCGCCTACATGCCAGACCGCTCCGTCGCCGATGGCCAGCACGGGGGTCCCCTGGTCAGCGCGTAGGTCGACACCGCGATGACCCGCGGCGAACCGATCGGGCGGGCGCTGAAATCCCTGGAGGACCTTGCCGAATCCGGAGGCCAGGGGTGGTACCCAGCTCGCGCTCGTGGGACCGGCGGGGGAGCCGGCGGCCAGCACCCCGGCCAGGAAGGTCGACGCAATCGATAGCCACATGGCTCCGAGGGTCGCTGCGGGGTATCCCGGTGCACCAGAGCCATTTACCGCCCTGGGGAGGGTGCGGGCGCGGGCTGTGGATGGCGGGTGCGTAGACTTGCGGGGCTCCACGAGGGGGAACCCGAGTGGAGACACATTTCGCGTGACCTTCCGCCGCGCCCAGCGTGGCCGGAGCCACCCGACGGTCCTGCTCCGGCAGGCGGGTGGGCCGAGGTCACCAGGGGTCCTTCCGCCGGAAGAACCGACAACCGAACGCGGTGGCACGTGCTGTCCACCACCGCCCATGGGCGCGCGCGCCCGAAGGAGTACGTCATGGCCGTCGTCACGATGCGCCAGTTGCTGGAGAGCGGTGTCCACTTCGGGCACCAGACCCGCCGCTGGAATCCCAAGATGAAGCGCTTCATCTTCACCGAGCGCAATGGCATCTACATCATCGATCTGCAGCAGTCGCTGTCCTACATCGATCGCGCCTACGAATACGTCAAGGAGACCGTCGCACGCGGTGGCTCCGTGATGTTCGTCGGCACCAAGAAGCAGGGCCAGGAGGCGATCGCCGAGCAGGCGTCGCGCGTAGGCATGCCCTACGTAAACGAGCGTTGGCTCGGCGGCATGCTCACCAACTTCAACACCGTGCACAAGCGTCTGCAGCGCCTGAAGGAACTCGAGGAGATCAACTTCGACGACGTTGCCGGTTCGGGCAAGACCAAGAAGGAACTTCTCATGATGCGCCGCGAGAAGGAAAAGCTCGAGCGCACCCTCGGCGGGATCCGCGATATGGCCAAGATCCCCAGCGCGATCTGGGTCGTGGACACCAAGAAGGAGCACATCGCCGTCGGCGAGGCGCGCAAGCTCGGCATCCCGGTCATCGCGATGTTGGACACCAACTGCGATCCCGACGAAGTCGATTTCCCGATTCCGGGCAACGACGACGCCATCCGATCGGTCGCGCTGCTGACCCGGGTAATCGCGGACGCGGTAGCCGAGGGCCTCATGGCTCGCGCCGGTGGCGCCAGCGCTGCGGGCACGACCGAGGAGCCGCTGGCCGAATGGGAGCGCGAGTTGCTCGCCGGCTCGGGCACCGCCGATGAGGTCGTCGCGGCTGAAGCCGTCGCCGTCGACGCGGTCGCCGTCGACGCACCTGCAGAGCAAGCCTGACGTCGTCGTCGTACCGACTGCACGACTCGATAACAACGCACGCACCAACGAACTTAAGGAAGAACATGGCAACGATCAGCGCCGCCGACGTCAAGCGGCTCCGCGAGATGACCTCCGCCGGAATGATGGAGTGCAAGAAGGCACTCGAGGAAAGCGGTGGTGACTTCGACAAGGCGGTCGAGGCTCTTCGTATCTCCGGAGCGGCGAAGGCAGCCAAGCGTGGTGCCGAGCGCACCGCATCCAATGGCATCGTCGCTGCAGTCGATAACGCGATGATCGAGTTGCTGTGTGAAACCGACTTCGTGGCCAAGGGCGAGGAGTTCCAAACGCTCGCCGGCACGGTGGTGCAGGCGGCTTTCGACGGTCAGATCGGTGATCGGGATGCGCTGTTGGCCGCAACGCTGGACACCGGCACGACCGTGGAACAGACCGTCGCGGAAATGGCAGGTGTGATCGGCGAGAAGATCGAACTCGGCCGGGTGGCCGTGGTGCAGGCACCAGCGGCCACCTATCTGCACCGGCGTGCCTCGGACCTCCCGCCGCAGGTGGGTGTGCTCGTCGCATACGACGGCAATGAGGAGGCCGCGCGCGGGGTGGCGATGCAAATCGCTGCCATGCGCCCGCAGTTCCTCACTCGCGAGGAGGTTCCCGCCGAGACGGTGGAGAACGAGCGTCACATCGCCGAGACTGCAGCCAAGGAGGAGGGCAAGCCCGAGCAGGCGATCGCCAAGATCGTGGAAGGTCGGGTCAACGCCTTCTTCAAGGACAACGTCTTGCTCGAGCAGCCGAGTGTGATCGACAGCAAGAAGTCCGTCAGCGACGTTCTGGCCGAAACCGGCACCTCGATCCGAGCATTCGCTAGGTTCGAGCCGGGTCAGGGCTAGTCGGCAGGCCTGATCGGGCCTCTTAGGTACGAAGGGAAGGCAGATGGATCGGTCCAGGGCAGTGGAGCCGATCCAGCCGTCCCTCGAAGGCACGATCGAGACCTGGCCCCAGGCCCCCGAAGGCGGGTGGCGTCGGGTCCTATTGAAGCTCAGTGGTGAGGCATTCGCCGGAGGCGGCGGTCTGGGAGTCGACCCCGACGTCGTCGCCTCGATCGCACGTCAGATCGCTGATGTGGTGTCCTCGGGCACCGAAGTGGCCGTCGTCATCGGCGGCGGCAATTACTTCCGCGGTGCGCAATTGTCCGAACGGGGCATGGATCGCGCACGTGCCGACTACATGGGCATGCTCGGAACTGTCATGAACTGCTTGGCACTGCAGGATTTCTGCGAGAAGGTCGGAGTCGAGACGCGAGTGCAAACGGCGATTGCGATGGGTCAGGTCGCCGAACCATACGTACCGCGCCGCGCGATGCGCCACCTGGATAAGGGTCGGGTGGTCATCTTCGGTGCCGGGCTCGGCCAGCCCTACTTCTCGACCGATACCACGGCTGCGCAACGCGCCCTGGAGATCGGCGCCGAGGTGGTGCTCATGGCCAAGGGTGTGGACGGCGTCTACGACTCCGATCCGCGGACCAACGCAGACGCTCAGCGCTACGAGTACTTGACCTGCGATGAGGTGCTGGCCAAGGGTTTGAAGGTCGCCGACGCCACGGCTATCAGTTTGTGCCGGGACAACGACCTGCCCATCGTGGTGTTCAACCTGCTGGTCGAGGGCAATATCGCCCGAGCCGCCAGAGGCGAGCGAATCGGCACGTTAGTCTCGACGGACGACTAAGGAGACCCCGTGAGCGAAGACATCGACATGATCCTGCTCGAGGCCACCGAGAAGATGGACAAGGCCATCGAGGTGACCCGGGAGGACTTCGGCACGATCCGCACCGGACGAGCCAACGCCTCGATGTTCAACAAGATCTCGGTGGACTACTACGGCACCATGACCCCGCTGAACCAGCTCGCGTCCTTCCAGGTGCCCGAAGCTCGGATGATCGTGATCAGTCCGTACGACAAGAGCGCCATGGCAGCGATCGAGAAGGCGTTGCGCGATAGCGACCTGGGCATCAATCCGAACACCGATGGTGCGATCATCCGGGTCGTCCTACCCGAGCTGACCGAGGATCGCCGCAAGGAGTACATCAAGCAGGCGCGAGCCAAGGCCGAGGAGGGCCGGGTGGCGATCCGCAACATCCGTCGGCACGCCAAGGAAGCCCTGGACAAACTCCAGAAGGATGGAGACGCCGGCGAAGACGATGTGCGTCGGGCGGAGAAGCAGCTCGACGATCTCACCCACAAGCACGTGGAACACGTGGATGAGGTCCTCAAGCACAAAGAGGCCGAACTGCTCGAGGTCTGATGGAGTCCTCCACGTCAGGCCCCGACGACGGATCCCGCCGCGGCAAGTCCTCTCGTACCGGCCGCAATCTGCCCGCTGCCGTCGCATCCGGAGTAGTGCTCGCGATCATCGTGATCGCGACCCTGTTCACGTACAAGCCGCTTTTCGGGCTGGTGGTCATCGCCGCACTCGCGATCGCGATGCGCGAGATGGTGCAGGCGTTCGCATCGCGGGGCATCAAGATCGCCCGCGTTCCGGCGTACGGGTCCGTCGTTGCGCTTCCGGTCGTGGCCTACTACGCAGGCCCGATCTGGCAACTGGTCACCACCGGCGCGCTGGTCCTGCTGGCGATGCTGTGGCGCATCCGCCGCGGCGTCGACGGCTATGTGCGGGACATCACGGCATCGATCTTCGTGATCGTGTACCTGCCGTTCATGGCCGGCTTTTTGATGCTCACGCTAGCTACCGACAACGGACCGTGGCGGGTGATCGTCTTCATCCTGCTCACCATCTCCAACGACATAGGCGGCTACTTCGCGGGCATCTTCTACGGCAAGCACCCGATCGCTGCGTCCATCAGCCCGAAAAAGTCCTGGGAGGGCTTCGCCGGATCGGTGCTCATGCAATCGGTGGTGGGTGCACTGTCCTTCGTGTTCTTACTCGATGCACCTTGGTGGCAGGGAGTGATCGCCGGCCTTGTTCTGAGCATCACCGCGACGGGTGGCGATTTCGCCGAAAGTGCCATCAAGCGCGATTTGGGAGTCAAGGACATGGGCTCGTTCCTACCGGGCCACGGCGGGATGATGGATCGACTCGACTCACTCGTACCGAATGCCTTCGCGTCCTGGGCGCTGTTCACCGTCTTCTTCGGTTCGAACGGCGTGGGGCTGTAATGGTCGATCTGGTGCTGGAGGCACCGAACCGCGGTAAGCCGCCTGCGCACCTGCTGGACCTGTCACGTGCTGAGCGCCGTGAGGCGGTGGCGGAGCTCGGTCTTCCCGCCTACCGCGCCGACCAGGTGTCCACACATCTGCTCGTCCACTTACAGGCCGATCCTCAGACATGGACGGACGTCTCGGCTGCTGATCGGGAAACGCTGCGCGGTCTACTACCGAATCTGCTAGAGCCTGTGCGCACCCTGGCGTGCGACCACGGCACCACTGTCAAGACGCTTTTCCGCCTGCACGACGGTTCGCTGGTCGAGTCGGTGCTCATGCGCTACTCGGACCGAGTCACGATGTGCATCTCCTCCCAAGCCGGATGCGGCATGAACTGCCCGTTCTGTGCTACCGGGCAAGCAGGGTTGACGCGGAACCTGTCCACCGCGGAAATCGTCGAGCAAGTCCTCGCCGGTGCCCGCGCGTTGGCGGCCGGTGAAGTGCCTGGTGGACCCGGTCGAGTGAGCAACATCGTGTTCATGGGTATGGGCGAACCGCTGGCGAACTACCGATCGGTGGTGGCAGCGCTGCATCGGTTCGTCGATCCGCCACCCGACGGCCTGGGCATGAGCGCGAGAGGAATAACCGTCTCAACGGTGGGGTTGGTGCCCCGCATCAGGCAGCTCGCGACCGAGGGCATGCCCGTGACATTGGCAGTGTCACTGCACGCGCCTGACGACCACCTCCGAGACACCCTGGTACCGATCAACAATCGCTGGAAGGTGTCCGAAGTCCTGGACGCGGCCTGGTTCTATGCGGACCAGACCGGCCGTCGGGTCAGCATCGAATACGCCCTGATCAAGGACATCAACGATCAGCTCTGGCGAGCGGAGTTACTGGGGGAGATGCTCGCTGGTCACTTGGTACACGTCAATCTGATTCCGCTCAATCCAACTCCCGGGTCGAAATGGACGGCGTCTACACCCAAGGCGGAAGCCGATTTCGTCATGGCACTGCGCGCGGCCGGGGTGGCCGTCACTGTCCGCGACACCCGCGGCCGGGAGATCGACGGTGCCTGCGGCCAATTGGCCGCATTGGAAGTGTGATCCGGCTGCTTCATGGAAGACTCACGGGCCATGGAGAAGTTATCGCCCACTGCACCTGATCGGCCGATGTGGGTGGAGATCATCTTCTCCGCCATCCGAACGTTGCTCGGCCTGGCGTTCATCTTCTGGGTGTTGAGCCTGGTTCCCGACGAAAGCGATCCGCGGCTCTCCATCCCGGTCACTTTGTTGATCATCGGGATGGGGGTGTACGCGCTCGTGCTGCGTTGGCAGCTCAAGCGGGTAGTGAAGTCCAAGCGCCCGGGCCTGGTGGCGGCGGAATCGCTCATCTTGAGCGCTGCACTGTTCATCGCAATCTTCAGCGCGATCTACGTCATCATCGACGGTGACAGCCCAGGTTCCTTCAGTGAGCCGATCGACCACTTCACCGCGGCCTACTTCACCCTCACCGTGCTGGCCACGGTCGGATTCGGTGACATAACTGCGGTGAGTGACACCGCACGATTCATCGTCATGCTGCAGATGGCTTTGGGACTCGGCTTCCTGGCCATCATCATCAAGGTCTTCACTTCCGCTGCACAGCAGGCGCGCACGGCGCGCGATGAGAGGCGCCGGGCGCAGGAAGACGGACACGGGGAAACCTGATGGGCGATTACCGGGATGCCTACGACAGCAGCCTTCGCGACCCGGAGGGGTTCTGGCGATCGGCCGCCGGCGCGATCGACTGGGATGTGCCGCCCACGAAGATCCTCGATGATTCACGTGCTCCGCTCTACCGCTGGTTCCCGGATGCTCGACTGAACACGTGCGTCAACGCAGTCGATCGGCACGTGGCGGCCGGTCGCGGCACGCATGCGGCTCTCGTCTACGACAGCCCTCTGACCGATTCCAAGCTCGTCGTCACCTATGCAGAACTACTCCGCGAGGTTGCACTGCTCGCTGGTGCCTTGACCGATCTGGGAGTGCAGCGCGGTGACCGCGTCGTCATCTATATGCCGATGATCCCGCAAACCGTGATGGCGATGCTGGCGTGTGCCCGGATCGGTGCTGTGCATTCCGTGGTGTTCGGTGGATTCGCCCCGGCGGAGTTGAGCGCACGGATCGACGATGCGAAACCACGCGTGATCCTGACCGCAAGCTGCGGGATCGAACCCACTCGGATCATCGAGTACAAGCCCTTAGTCGATGCGGCCATCGAGATGAGCGAACACGAACCCGAACGGGTAGTGGTGTTCCAGCGTCCGCAGGTCACCGCAGGAATGGGACCGCTCGATGTTGACTGGCTCGAGGCCGTTGCCCGCGCTACCCCGGCCGATCCGGTGCCGGTAGCGGCCACCGATCCGCTGTACATCCTCTATACCTCCGGGACCACCGGGAAACCCAAGGGCATCGTGCGCGATAACGGCGGCCATGCCGTGGCGATGGCCTGGTCCTTCCGCCACGTCTATGGCATGCAGCCCGGCGATGTGTGGTGGTCGGCCTCCGATGTCGGGTGGGTGGTCGGCCACTCCTACATCGTGTACGCGCCGCTGATCAGTGGCGCCACCACGGTGCTGTACGAGGGCAAACCGGTGGGCACGCCCGACGCCGGGGCATTCTGGCGGTTGATCGATGAACACAAGGTCAAGGCCGTCTTCACCGCGCCGACCGCGATCCGGGCGATCAAGAAGGAGGATCCGACTGCCGAGCTTCTGGGCAGGTACGACACCACTTCACTCGAGGCGTTCTTCTTCGCAGGTGAGCGACTGGATCCGGATACCTACGAGTGGGCAAGCCGCCACCTCGGGGTTCCGATCATCGACAACTGGTGGCAGACCGAGACCGGCTGGCCGATAGCTGCGAACCTGCGCGGTCTGGATCCGATGCCGATCAAATCGGGTTCGCCCAGCTTCCCGGTACCCGGTTACGCCGTGCATGTCCTCGACTCTGAACACCAGGAAGTAGCGACCGGTGGCGAAGGGGATATCGCAATCAAGTTGCCGCTGCCACCGGGAACGTTGCCCACCTTGTGGGGCGACGACGAGCGGTACATCGCGTCCTACCTCAGCGAGCACCCCGGCTATTACACCAGCGGCGATGGCGGGTTCTTCGACGAAGACGGCTATCTGTACGTAATGGGCCGCACCGACGACGTCATCAATGTGGCCGGGCATCGGCTGTCCACCGGATCGATGGAAGCCGTTGTCGCCGCGCACCCCGACGTTGCCGAGTGCGCGGTGATCGGTGTTCAGGACGACCTGAAAGGACAGATACCCCGGGCTTTCGTCGTTCTTAAGGCAGGCGCCGACATCGATGCTGGCGAGTTGCAGGCGCAGATCGTGCAATCGGTTCGCGAGCAGATCGGACCGGTGGCCGCGTTCAAGGAGGTGGTAGTGGTTCCGGCCCTGCCTAAAACACGGTCGGGCAAGATCCTGCGGCGCACAATGCGAGGCATCGCCGCCGGGCGCGACGAACCGGTGCCGAGCACAATCGAGGATCCTGCTGTTTTAGACCACTTACGGCAGGTGTTGCGCGGCTAGGTGAGCGCCCCCTCAATGTAGGTTCGACTTTGGACCAGTCGCGGTGGCGCGCTTCGATAACTCGCCCGTGTGCGCGTTTACGTCACCGGATGGACGATCTTGACACCTATGTCGACGCCGGCTGTGGAAGCAAATGTGGGAGCAAACTGGAGCTGCCCAGCGAGTTTGAGCTCCTGCCCGATTGCATCGAGCGGACCGTTCACCGAAAGGCGGGGATTCCGGTGAGTGCCTGACCGACCACCAGGGTGTGCATCTCGTTGGTGCCTTCATAAGTGAAGACCGATTCCAGATTGTTCATATGTCGGATTACCGGGTACTCCAGCGTGATTCCGTTGCCACCGAGGATCGATCGGCACTCGCGCGCGATCGCCAATGCCTCACGTGCGTTGTTGAGCTTGCCCACGCTGATCTGTTCGGGTGTGATCGACCCGGCGTCCTTCAAACGTCCCAGGTGAAGGGCGAGGAGCATCCCCTTGTCGAGTTCGAGGGTCATGTCCACGAGCTTCTTCTGCGTGAGTTGGAATGCCCCTATCGGTTGGTCGAACTGCTCGCGTTCCTTCGCGTAGCGAAGCGCGGTCTCAAGGCATTCACGCGCCGCACCCATGGTGCCGAATGCGATGCCGAAGCGCGCCTCGTTCAGACAGCTGAGCGGCCCCTTGAGCCCCGTCACGTCGGGGAGCACCGCATCTGCGGGGAGCCGAAGATCGCGGAAAACCAGTTCGCTCGTGACTGATGCTCGCAAGGAGACCTTGTGGTGGACCAGGTTCGCCTGAAAGCCGAGGGTGTCCGTCGGCACCACGAAGCCGCGGATGCCGTCGTCTGTCTGCGCCCACACGATGGCGACGTCGGCCACCGAGCCGTTGGTGATCCACATCTTGCTGCCGTCGAGCACCCAGTCGCCGCCGTCCTTGCGTGCCCGAGTACGCATCGATGCCGGATTCGAGCCGGCGTCGGCCTCGGTCAACCCGAAGCAACCGATCGCGGTGCCGCGCGCCATATCCGGTAGCCAGCGCTCGCGCTGGTCGTCGCTGCCGAAGCGATGGATCGCGTACATGGCCAACGAGCCCTGAACACTGACCATCGAGCGGATGCCCGAGTCCCCTGCCTCAAGCTCCATGGCAGCAAGGCCGTAGGAGGTGGCCGATGTTCCCGCGCAGCCGTAGCCCTCCAAGTGCATGCCCAGCAGCCCGGCTTCACCGAAAGCCACCATCAACTCACGGGCCGGGACCTCGCCTTCCTCCCACCAGTGGGCGACTTTCGGTCGAACAACGTCATCGACGATGGAGCGCGTCACATCGCGGATGCTGCGCTCTTCCTCGCTCAGCAGACCGTCGAAAGCGATTAGGTCCAAGGGGTGCATGTCATTCTCCAGTCGTCGCTCTCAGGTTAGTGCCCGGTCAGTGCGCCGACGAATCTTCCGACGATCGACGGCTTTCCGGTTCGCGATTCGATGGCGTCGGCTACCTCGGTGGCCTTCAGGCCTGCCGTGGATGCCATCCAGCGCAGAGGTTCGGGCTCCCACGCTCGGGAGTGATGATCAACCCACGGTAGGGCGAGTAGTGGATCTTCGGTGCGTTGGGCGATCAGTGCTGCGAGGGTGCGTCCGGCGAGGTTGGACGTGCCCACCCCATCGCCCACGTATCCGCCCGCCCAGCCCACCCCGGTCACCGGATCGAGTCCGACCGAAGCCCACCAGTCCCGGGCGATGCCGAGGATGCCGCCCCATGCATGCGTGAAGCGGTGGCGGCGCAGTACCGGGAACAGGTCGATCAAGGTGGACTCGAGCATGCGGTGAATACCAGTGTGCAGTTCGGTACGTGCATCGATCCTCGACCCGAATGTGTAAGGCGCACCCCGTCCGCCGAATGCCAAGCGACCATCGGCCGTGCGCTGACCGTAGATCACCAGTCTCCTGCCGTCGGAAAAAGTCGGGCGTTCCTCGAGTCCGATCTGCTCCCACGTCGACTCGGGCAGTGGCTCGGTCGCCACCATGAGCGAATAGAAAGGCAGCAGAGTTCGACGCTGCCCGGGGATCTCAGCGGTGTATCCCTCGGTGGCGCGAATCACGTAGCGCGCACGGATATCGCCACCCGGCGTGCGCACGATCCCTGGTTCGATGGCGAGCGCGGGGCTGTGCTCGAACAGCTGCGCGCCGGCTGCCACCACATGCCTTGCGAGGAGGCGGACGAGTTTGGCGGGCTGGATCGCCGCGCAGTGCGGGGTGAACACTCCGCCCAAAGTGTTGGCGGTTTGAACCTTGGCACGGGTCGCGGCGGCGTCCAGAAGCTGCTCAGCGGATTCGATACCGGCCGCGCGCAACTCCTCCACTCGATGCTGCATCGCATTCCACTGCGCCACGGTGCGGGCGACCACGATAGTGCCGCCCTTGGCCCAGTCGACATCCCATCCATGTTCGGCCGACACGCGGCCGATTTCATCGACACTGCCACTCATGGCGCGCTGCATCGCGTTCGCGACGGACACGCCAGCCCGCTCGGCGATCGCGGTGTGGTCCTGGGGGAACAGAGCCGATGCCCAGCCGCCATTGCGTCCGCTCGCTCCATAGCCCGCGATGTACTTGTCGACCAGCGTGATGCGCAGACCCGGAACCGCCCGCTGCAGGTAGTAGGCGGTCCACAAACCGGTATAGCCCGCGCCGATGATCGCCACATCCGTCTCGGTGTCCCGGTCGAGCCGCACACCGATGGGCTCGCGCAGTTCATCGGGAAGCTGATCCCACCACAGCACCCGATCCAGCACGTCGGTCATCGTGACGCGCGCTCCACGACGTACGACGGCACCGGCACTCCTTGGGGCACGTGCTCGTCGGAGATCGGATCGTGCATCACCTGGCTGATGGGTACGTGTCCAGCCCAGATGCTGCGCCACGGTTCATCACGCAGGTCGCTTTCGAGATCCTCGGGTCCGCCCGTGCCCACCTTCACCGACCATTCGTCGATAGGCAGCGCGACAGTGAGTGTTGCAGCCAGTTCTTTCTTGCTCGGTTGTCGCGCGTGTTCCCAACGACCGGGAAGTAGGTGATCACTGAGCACGTGGAGAGCGTCGAGTTCGTCGTCGTCGGTCAGTCGCATCGCCGAGCCGAGGATCATGGCCGATCGGTAGTTCATGCTCGACTCGAACGCGCTGCGTGCATAGACGAGGCCATCGAGCAACGTCACAGAGAGGCAGACGGGCACGCCCTCTGCGAGAATCCGGAACAGCCGTGACCCGCTGGAACCATGCACGATGACCTGGTCACCGCGTCGGGCGTAGCCGACCGGGAGCACGAACGGCTGGCCGTCATCGATGATTCCGATGTGCGCCACGAGCCCCTCGTCGAGGATCGCATCGAGCACGGCACGATCGGTAGCGGCCTTCTCCGGCAGGCGCCGAATGCGTGTTCGGTCGCCGATGTCGTTGCGAGCGGACTCGGTTACAGGATCGACCATGCCTCGGTCAGCACTTTCCGAAGGATTCCCTCGATCTCATCGAATTCCGGCTGGCCGCAGATCAGCGGGGGAGCGAGCTGCACCACTGGATCACCGCGGTCGTCGGCGCGGCAGTACAGCCCGTGGTCGAAAAGAGCCTTTGACAGGAATCCGCGCAGCAGCCTTTCGGATTCCGCCTCGTCGAAGGTCTCGCGAGTCTCCTTGTCCTTCACTAGTTCGATTCCGTAGAAGTAGCCGGCACCTCGGACGTCGCCCACGATCGGTAGATCGTGAAGACGCTCCAGGGTCTGGCGGAATCTGCCCTCGTTCTCGCGCACGTGCTCGTTGATGCCCTCGCGCTCAAAGATGTCCAGGTTGGCGAGAGCGACGGCGGCCCCTACCGGGTGACCTCCCCAGGTGTACCCGTGCAGGAAGGCGTTGGTGCCGTCTTTGAAGGGTTCGAAGAGCCGATCGCTGGCGATCATCGCTCCCATGGGTGCGTAGCCGCTGGTCATGCCCTTGGCGCAGGTGATGATGTCCGGCGTCACACCGAATCGCTTTATCGCGAACATATCACCGATCCGTCCGAAGGCTGTGATGGTCTCGTCCGAGACCATCAGGACGTCATATTGATCGCAGATCTCACGTACGCGCTCAAGGTAGCCCGGCGGGGGAGGGAAGCAGCCGCCTGAGTTCTGTACCGGCTCGATGAAGACTGCGGCCACGCTGTCGGGTCCCTCGAACTCGATCGCTTCGGCGATGCGGTTTGCCGCCCACAGACCGAAGGCTTTCTCGTCGTAGCGGTACTCCTCTGGAGCGCGGTAGAAGTTGGTGTTCGGCACCTTCACGCCACCGGGTACCAGTGGTTCGAACGGGACCTTCGCTGGTGGGATGCCGGTGATGCTGAGGGCACCATGCGGTGTGCCGTGGTAGGCGATGGCGCGACTGATGACCTTGTGCTTGGTTGGCCTGCCGGTCATCTTGAAGTACTGTTTCGCGAGTTTCCACGCAGTCTCGACCGCTTCACCGCCGCCGGAGGTGAAGAACACTCGGTTCAGATCGCCGGGAGCGTAGGAAGCCAGTCGTTCGGCGAGTTTGATCGCCCCCGGGTGCGCATAGGACCAGATCGGAAAGAAGGCCAACTCCTCGGCCTGCTGGGCTGCGGCCGCCGCAAGTTCCTTACGGCCGTGGCCTAATTGCACGACGAATAGTCCCGAAAGACCGTCGAAGTACTTGTTGCCTTGGTCATCCCAGATGTAGGGCCCCTCACCCTTGACGATGACAGGAACGTGGCCGCCGTTGTAGAACGTTGAGTGGCGAGTGAAGTGCATCCATAGATGCTCGCGTGCTGCATCGGCTAGTGAGTCGTAGCCGGTCTCTGTCACGTACTGCGGTGTGGTTGTCATCGTGTACCCCAGGTGTAGATCTGTTTGCGCAATTTCAAGTAGACGAAAGCTTCGGCGCGTAGCACGCCCGGCAATGAGCGGATCCGGTCATTGATGACGGTCAGCAGATGGTCATCGTCCTCGGCGAGGACCTCCGCGAGGATGTCGAATCCTCCCGCGCAGATCACCAGGTAGTTGACTTCGGGAAGCTTCTCCAGAGCCCGGGCGATCTGCTCGATG
>JBMTHB010000007.1:0-15818 GCA_049435845.1 Candidatus Nanopelagicales bacterium
GTGCGCTCCCGGCTGGACACCTGGTCTTCACGCCGACGCCAACGAGCCGGGGTTACGGGCGTGCCGACGGACTGTGCGAAGTACTCACTGATCTTGTCTGTGAGATCGTCCGCATTCGCCTGGAAACCGAATGGGGTGTCGATGACGCTCCGCTCACCAGCGGGGCTGGTCGCGAGCAACGTGCGGTGGAGTTTCACCATGGTGGGTGCGGTTTCCCCTGATCCGATCAGAACGAGACGCCCACTCACAGGCCAACCGTGTCATCAATCTTTCAAGAATGCCAATCGATGCACGATCACCGTCGGATCTGCCGTCTAGGGTCGAGAGGTGGCGTACCTGCAGCTCTCACCGAGCAAGGTGTCTACCTGGCTCGACTGTCCGCGTCGCTACTTCTTCGCCTATGTCGAAAGACGTCCTTCGGGGCGCTCGTGGGCCCACCTGTCCTTCGGGAATTCGGTGCACGCGGCCTTACGTGAATGGTTCGTCTTGGCGCGTAGCCAACGGGATCCACTGCGCGTGACGGAAATCGTGTCGCAGCAGTGGATCGATGCTGGATTCCGCGACGCCGAGCAATCCGAGACATGGCGCCGGCGTGCGGTGGAGATGGTGTCCGCCTACGTGACCAGCCTGGATCCCGGATTCGAGCCGGTCAGTTCGGAACGAACTCTGGCATTCAAGGTCGATGGATTCATCATGCAAGGCCGCATCGATCGCATCGATCGCGTTCATGAGAGCGACGACAACGACGATCGGTTGTCGGTCATCGACTACAAGACGGGTAAGACCGCTCCCACGATCGAGGACGTCCGAGGCTCGTCTGCTTTGGCCATGTATGCACTGATGGTCCAGCGGACACTCGGGGCGTCATGTTTCGACGTTGCCTTGCACCATGTACCGAGCGGTGCATGCGTTTCCTGGACCCACACCGATAAGTCGCTCCAGCGACAGGTGGATCGGGTGGCCCAGATCGCACGAGACATCGTCGCGGCTCAGGACACCCGGGATTCGCTGGACATCGCGGACGAACAGGTGCTCGACGATCTCTTCCCTGCCCGGCCCGGGCGCGTGTGCGGATTCTGCGACTACCGGGAGGTGTGCCCGGCTGGGCAACTCGCGAGCGAGCGGCAGGAGTCGTGGGCGGGTCTGTCCGATTCGCTGGACCAGGCAGTGTGACGGGATGTGCGTGAACTCGCGCGGGTGAACTAATCGAGTCGGGGGATATCGGCCCACACGCAGACCAACGAGCCGTTTCGAGAGAAGCCCCATCGGGTGGCCAACTCGTCGATCAACAGCAGCCCGCGTCCTGAGGTGGTGTCGGGCTGCGCACCTTGGGGGCTGGGCTCTCCTTCGGCCTCCCCGCACACCTCAAGATGCATGGAGTCGTCGAGCACGTCGACGCGCAACGAGATGGCTGTGGATCCGTATCCGTGCTTCCAGGCGTTGGTGATCAATTCGGTCACCACCAATTCGGCGTCGACCGCCTCTCGATCGGAGCTAGCGAGTCCGCGCACATGCCAGCGCCCCTGCGCCGGTGCGGTGGAGTCACGGGGGAGTTCCCACGAATGTGAGTCACCCATGTTCGCATCCTCCTCGAGTGCATCCGTCGCCATGAGCACCGCCACAGCGAGCTACCCATGCCACCTTCAGAATAGGCACATGGCGCGGGTTATCGCGATCGCCAACCAGAAGGGCGGCGTCGCAAAGACGACGACCGCGATCACCGTTGCAGCCGCCCTCGTGGAGTCCGGTCATCGGGTGCTACTCATCGACCTGGATCCTCAAGCGTGTGCCTCGTTCGCGCTCGGGGTCGATCCGGAGGAACTGAAACGAGATGAGTCCATGGCGCTTGTCCTGGATCGCGTCGACGGGCGGAATCTCGGGGAGTCCATGCGGAAAGCCATTCGTCGAACCGACGATGGCGTGCATCTCATCCCTGCCGCCATGGAACTGGCGTCGGCGGATCTCGCGTTGGCAGATCGCGCCGGGCGCGAACGAATCGTGGGCCGTGCTTTGGAGTCCATTCGTGATGACTTCGACTTCATCCTGTTCGACTGTTCGCCATCGCTGGGACTGATGACCATCAACGCACTTATCGCTTCCGATGAGGTGGTGGTGCCGGTCAAGTGCGAGACGCTTTCCCATCGAGGTCTCGGTCAACTCATGGAGACCATCGACGATGTGCGGCGGTGGGCGAACCGGGACTTGGTGGTGTCGGGGATCGTGCCGACCTTGTTCGACGGGCGCACGGCCCATGCTCAGGCGGTCTTGGCCGATCTAGCGCCGCGCTACGGGGTTCCGGTGTTCGATGCGATACCGCGCAGCATCAGGTTCGCGGAATCTCCGGCAGTGGGCCGCACGATCTTGGCTACCTCGCCGGCTTCGGCCGGCGCGCGGGCCTATCGAAAAGTGGCTCAGGCGCTACTTGCCTGATCGGGTCCTCCGCTGCGGGTTCGGCGACGTTGCCTGCGGCGCTTGTCCGGGTCCTTCTGCGCGGAGTCCTTACTGGAGCCCCCGCTGCGAGACCGCTGCCGAGGTGCACCGTCGCGCTTGACTTCTCGAGGACGCGAAGACGATTCACGACCGGATTTCCCGGCACGCTTCCCGGTCTCGCCGAGATCTTCGATTTTCTCGGCCGATAGTCCTTCTCGGGTGCGTTGCGAGCTCGGCAGCCGGCCGGTCACGCCTTCGGGAATGCCTAGACCGGTGAACACGTGCGAACTGGTCGAGTACGTCTCGATCGGATCCTTGAAGGGGAGTTTGAGCGCACGATCGATCATCTGCCAGCGTGCGATGTCTTCCCAGTCCACGAGCGTGACAGCGACTCCGGAGGCTCCGGCGCGACCGGTACGCCCGATCCGGTGCAGGTAGGTCTTCTCATCGTCCGGGCATTCGTAGTTGATGACATGCGTGACGCCGTCGACGTCGATACCTCGAGCCGCAACGTCGGTGGCGACGAGAACATCGACCTTGCCCGATCGGAATGCCCGCAGTGCTTGTTCGCGGGCGCCCTGACCGAGATCGCCATGGACTGCGCCGACAGCGAATCCGCGTTCGGTGAGTTCATCGGAGATCTTCTGAGCCTTGCGCTTGGTGCGGGTGAAGATGATCGCCAAGCCGCGGCCGTTGGCTTGAAGCACGCGCGCCAGGATCTCGATCTTGTCCATGGGGTGTGCCCGCCACACGTGCTGCTCGATCGCGTCGACGGTGGCGCTTTCGTCACCGGGATCGGTCGCACGGATATGTGTGGGCTGGTTCATGTACCGCCGAGCCAGAGCGATGATCTGCCCGGGCATCGTGGCGGAGAACAGCATGGTCTGTCGGTTCGTCGGTACGAGCGCGACGATGCGCTCGACATCCGGCAGGAAGCCCATGTCGAGCATCTCGTCGGCTTCATCCAGCACTAGTTCGCGCACGTGGGACAAATCGAGGTCACCGCGCGTTGCAAGATCGATGATGCGACCGGGTGTGCCGACTATGACGTCCACTCCGGCACGCAACGAATCGATCTGAGGCTCGTACGCCCGGCCGCCATAGACAGACAGCACGCGCACGCCAAGCTTGCTTCCGGCTTGTTCGAGATCGTTGGAAACCTGCAAAGCGAGTTCGCGGGTGGGACACACGATCAGTGCCTGTGGCTTACCGACTGCCGCTGTGGGCAGGTCCGCGTATTGCGCCGACGCAGGTGCGGCGATCCGCTGGAGCAGCGGGATCCCGAAACCGAGAGTCTTGCCGGTGCCGGTCTTGGCTTGGCCGATCAGGTCGCGGCCTTCGAGCGCAAGGCCCAGGCACATCTCCTGGATGGGGAAGGCGGTGGTGATGCCGTGCTCGGACAGGGCATCGACGATGGGTGCGCAGACGCCGAGCGCTGCGAAGGTAGGTGGGGTACTCGGCGAGGATCCTTGATCCTCGGCGGCAACTGCATGTGTGGTGCTCAGGGGTACTCCTGGGTAGGTAAGGCGCTGTGCGCGCCTCGCTGTTGGGATCGATGCGAGACATCGACGACGGAATCGGACGTTCCGTAACCCTTCAACTGTACCTGCAGGCCTCGCAGGTCGATGACGCCAGCATCGGCAAGTGGGTCCCAAGGGCATCCACCGTCGCTACCCTGACCACACCATGATCGATGGATCCACTCCCTTCGAGCCTTCCGATGGCGCCCTTGCTGATCCGGAATACCGGGCAGCGCTGGTCGACCTGTTCGGAGTGCTGGCCTACGGCGAACTGGTCGCCTTCGAGCGTCTGGCCGCCGATGCCTCCATGGCCCCCCGCGTCGCTGACAAGGCCGCCCTGGCCGGAATGGCCACCGCCGAGTACCGCCACTTCGTGGCGATCAGGGAGCGACTGGTGGAGTTGGGTGCCGATCCGGATGAAGCGATGGAGCCGTTCCGCCGTCCGATCGATGAGTTCCACGCCCACACCAAACCGGCCGATTGGCTCGAGGGATTGGTCAAGGCGTACGTGGGCGATGGGATCGGAACCGACTTCTATCGCGAAATCGCAGCATACGTCGATCCGGCGAGTAGGGAGCTGGTGCTCGACGTCTGCGACGACTTGGGTCAGTCCGCCTTCGTCGTCGAACGCGTCAGGAGTGCCATCGCCGCAGATCCCCGGGTCGCCGGTCGCCTCGCGTTGTGGGGACGCAGATTGGTGGGCGAGGCGCTGTCGCAAGCTCAGCGTGTGGCGGCCGAACGAGACGCGCTATCCACCTTGTTGGTGGGTGGCACCGATCGACCTGGCGTGGACCTGGCAGAGATCGGCCGGATGCTCGCGCGGTTGACCGATAACCACACTCGGCGGATGCAGGAATTGGGCCTAGCGGCCTGATTGCGCGATCAGGCAGGCTGCTGGAAGCCGACCTTGCGGCTGGTCCCCGGACCCATTTCGACGTACGCGATCTTCGCCGCAGGAACCAGGAAGGTCCGACCACGAGAATCCGTGAGGGTGAGAAGTGTGCCGTCCTTGATCGCGGTCTGCACGGTCTTGGTAATCGCTTCCGCGGACTCCTCGGTGTCGATGGAGAGTTCCTTGGGGGTGTCGACGACACCGATCTTGATCTCCACGTCGGTCGTTCCCTTCGATTCATCTGGCCTGGGGTCAACTGTCGATCGCACGGACGACGTTCGACACATCGAGACTACGCGACGGACTCGCGACCTCCTACTCCGGCGGGTGGGACAGCGGGAAGCTGCGAATGCCCCGCCAGGCCAAAGCGGAGACCAGATCGGCGGCCTCATCCAAGGGCATCGTCGCGTGATCGGCGATGAGCCAGCGCGTAGCCGCAACCTGTGCCAGGCCTTGCAGGCCGGCACCCAGCATCATCGCCTGGTCGTTGCTCAACCCGGTATCGGCCGAGATGACATCGGCGATTTTGGATGCGATCGCTTCGTGCACCCGATCGACGCGTTCACGGACCGCGGACTCGTTCATGACGTCGCTCTCGAACACCAAACGGAAGGCGCTGTTTCGGTCGGCCACGAACGAGAAGTACGCGCGCATGGTGGCTCGAACTCGTTCCTTGTTGTCTGATGTACTCGCTAAGGCGGTGTCGGCAGCTGTCAGAAGATCGTCGATGCCGCCATCGAGCAGCGCGAGATACAACTCGAGTTTGCTCGGGAAGTGTTGGTAGAGAACCGGCTTGGATACGCCGGCGGCCTCGGCGATCTCATCCATGCCGGCCGCGTGGTAACCGCGCTCCATGAAGACGCCTCGAGCCACGGACATGACCTGTTCTCGTCGCTGTTCACGGGGCATCCGAGTGCTACGGACGTGACTCCCTGCATGCGCGTCTGCATCCGCAGTGGCGTCGGAGAGAGCGCTCGTCACCCGTTCAGGTTAGACCCTCGAGGTCAGCTAGCCTGACGATGTGGTCGGAAGTTCCCCAGCTCTCGCCGCGATCGGTCTGACTGTTTCCTACGGGTCATCCCGGGGGATTGTCGGTATCGATCTCGAGATGCCCGACCTTGGGGTTACCGGATTACTGGGTCCGAACGGAGCCGGCAAGTCGACGTTGCTGCGCGCTGCTTTGGATCTGGTTCATCCCACGAGTGGCGAGATCCGCGTGCTCGGCGTTTCTTCGACTGACCCGCGCGCGCGTTCCGAGGTGGTCTACCTGCCAGGTGAACTGCTCCTTCCAGGTCGACTCACTGGCTGGTCGGTTCTTCGTCGATTCACCGCGGGCCGCGGACACCTCGATGAGACTCGAGTGCGAGCTTTGGCAGCGCGGTTGGACCTGGACCTGGAGCGGCGAGTTGGACAGTTGTCGAAGGGAAACAGGCAGAAGATCGGACTCGTCCTGGCTTTCGCGCCTCGCGCGCGCCTGCTCCTGCTCGATGAACCGACATCGGGATTGGATCCCCTGTTACAACGTGAATTCTCGAAGCTGGTGGCCGAGACGGTGGCCGACGGCGCTGCGGTGATGCTGTCCAGCCACGTGCTTTCCGAACTCGAGGGCCTTGCGGATCGTGTGGCCGTGCTCCGATCCGGCGAGCTGGTCGCTTTCGAGTCGACGTCGGCACTTCGTGCGCGCGCGCGGAGTTCGCTGCAATTCGTCATGGCTGACGAATCTGCAGCTAGGTCGCTTGCTTCCGAGTTGCAGGAAATAGCTCGAGTCCGACGTGACGGTGCGTGCCTGGACGTCACATACAGCGGAGACGTGGATCCGATCATCAAGGCCGCCGCTGGCTACCAGACGACGTCGATCCAGAAACTCGGCGGTGACCTGGACGATGTCCTGATGGACTTCTACTCCGAGGGTGCATCCTCGTGAGTGGCGTCGGAGTGTTCCTCGCATCGGATCTGCGATTGCGTTGGCGCTCGTTGATGTGGTGGGGCATCGGCGTGGTGGCACTCGTGGCGGTGTCGGACGCCTTCTACCCGAGCATCGCCGGAGATCCGGCATTGAACGATGTGATGGAGCAGATTCCGGAATCCTTGCGACCTTTACTCGGACCCGAAGACATCACCAGCCCGGTCGGCTACTTGGCAAGCCAGTTATATCTGTCCCTTCTCCCCGCGCTGTTGTTGGTCTTCGCGATCGGTCGCGGTGTCGCGCTGATAGCAGGGGAGGAGGAAGAGCACACTCTCGACCTTCTCCTTGCCCAACCCATCAGTCGCGCGTCGCTATACGTGCAGAAGTCCATCGGTCTGGTGATCGGACTAGCCGTCCTTGCGATCGCGTCATGGCTTCCAACGGTGGTCCTGGCCGCTCCAACCGGACTGGACATCGCTCCTGCTGCGCTGGCATCAGCGACGATGCAGTTGTTCGCTCTGAGTTTGTTTTTCGGATCCCTGGCACTCGCTGTCTCCAGCGCCGTAGGTCGTAAAAGCACGGGTATCGCCGTTGCCGCCGGGTTCGCATTTGCCACTTTCCTCATCGACGGCTTGGGTCAAAGCATCGATTGGCTGTCGAATCTGCGCCGTTTCACACCGTGGCGTTGGTACGACGTCACCAACGCTTTGAGCACAGGATTCGTCTGGCCATCCTTCCTCGTCCTCGTGGGGGCGGCAGTGATCGTGACCTTCCTAGGCTTCTGGGCGTTCGACCGTCGTAATCTTCGTTCGTGAGTTCCCAAGATCGACCCCAGAGACCTTTCGAACGTCACGAGGTCCTGCTGGGGCAGCGCACGCTGTGTTATCGCCATGCGCCCGCGGCGATTCCCGCCGCACCTGTGGCGGTGTTCTTGCATGGACTGGGCGGCTCTGCATTGAACTGGACCGACTTCATGGGTCGGATGCGCGAGCAGTTGGACTGCTTCGCGATCGACCTGCACGGGTTCGGCGCCTCGCCGCCGCCGCGCGACGGCGACAAGTCGCCCCAGGGGCACGCGCGAGCCGTCGCAGACTTCATCATCGAACGAGACTTGGGACCTGTGCACCTGTTCGGGAATTCCATGGGCGGTGCGGTTGCGCTGCAACTGGCTGCCCGTCGTCCGGATCTGACGCGAAGTCTGACGCTTATCTCGCCTGCGCTGCCGAGCGTCCGGTACGCGACGAAGGGCAATATCCATCTGCCGGTCATCTCGGTACCGGGTATCGGCGAGCGGCTCGTGCCCAAGTTCGTCGAGACGACCACCCCCGAGCAGCGGGTCAAGGCCACGATCGATGGGTGCTTCGCCGATCCGACCCGCATGCCCAAGGAGCGCTTCGCTGAGGCAGTCGACGAAGTCGCAGCGCGAGACTCGCGGCCCTACGCGCACGACGCTTTCCTGCAGTCGCTTCGCGGACTGCTGCGGACCTACCTCGATCCGGGTCCCAACCGACCCTGGAAGCTCGCCCAGCGGGTCCACGTGCCGACGTTGCTCGTGTACGGGCGGAAGGATCCGCTCGTCGATCCGCGTTCGGCGCATCGGGCGACCAAGTACTTCCCCAATGCGCACGTCGTGGTCCTTCCCGACAGCGGACACGTCGCGCAAATGGAGCATCCGGAATTCGTCGAAGCAGCCTGGGATCGGTTCATCGGGGCTTCGACGTTGACCCCTGCTCGCTAGTTATCCACAGCCGAAAATCAGGGATACCGCCACGCGGCTCGTCACACCTTCCGTCGACACAGCCGATCAACTCCCGTACCGAACGTCTTCGCAGTACAACTCCGAGCGCCCGTGCGAACAGCGTTCTGGCCGGTGAGCGCGTCCATCTCGGTGGCATCGCAAGCACAGCTGGACTACGTCGGCTGAACCGTCGAGGGAGCGCCGTAGTCTTTGCCCCCGTGGCCAGTGTTGAGATCGATGAGCGGATTGCCGGCGTCCAGACGACCATGGCCAACCTGGAGCGGGTCTTCGATCCGGAGACGACCCAGACCGAGTTGGGGGAACTCGAAAAGCAGGCCTCGGCGCCGGATCTGTGGGACGACCAGGCGAATGCGCAGCGGGTCACCTCCAGGCTTTCCTATCTGCAGGGGGAATTACGACGCATCACCGCCCTGAAGTCCCGGGTTGAGGACATCCCGGTGCTCTTCGAACTCGCGGAGGCCGAGAACGACGCCTCCGCTCTCGCCGAGGCGGTTGGGGAACTGGAGTCACTGGAGAAGGACATCTCCGATCTTGAAGTGCGGACCTTGCTGTCGGGGGAGTACGACGAACGCGAGGCACTCGTCACCATCCGAGCGGAGGCCGGAGGCGTCGACGCGGCGGACTGGGCCGAGATGCTGATGCGTATGTACTTGCGCTACTGCGAGCGTCATGGCTGGTCGACGGAGGTCTACGACACTTCTTACGCGGAGGAAGCTGGCATCAAATCGGCGACGTTCGCGGTGAAGGCGCCCTTCGCCTACGGAACGCTGTCCGTGGAACAGGGCACGCACCGGCTGGTACGAATCTCACCTTTCGACAATCAGGGCCGCCGCCAGACGTCGTTCGCTGGTGTGGAGGTGATTCCTGTCGTCGAGCAGACCGAGAGTATGGATATTCCGGAAGACGATCTACGCATCGACGTGTACCGATCGAGCGGGCCGGGTGGTCAGGGCGTGAACACCACGGATTCCGCGGTCCGTATCACGCATATCCCCACCGGCATCGTCGTCTCCTGTCAGAACGAACGCTCGCAGCTGCAGAACAAAGCGACTGCGATGGGAATCCTGCAGGCAAAACTCTTGGAACGACGACGACAGGAAGAACAGGCCAAGATCGACGCACTCAAAGGTGATTCCACCGGCTCCTGGGGCAATCAAATGCGCTCCTACGTCCTGCACCCCTACCAGATGGTCAAGGACCTGCGCACCGACGAGGAGACTGGCAATACCCAGGCGGTACTCGATGGTGAGATCGACGCCTTCGTGGCATCGGGCATCCGGTGGCGCAGGCAACAGGCCGCCGCGTCCTGAGCGGAGAAGGGGGTGGCTGTGCATAGACTGCCGATGGCCCCGATTTCCCCGACCGCGAGGCAGACGTGATCCTCTTCGACCATGTGAGCAAGACGTACGCGAGACAACACCGGCCCGCGCTCGACGACGTCTCCCTGGAGATCTAGCAAGGCGAGTTCGTCGTCCTGGTCGGCCCCTCCGGATCGGGTAAATCCACTTTCCTGCGACTGGTACTGCGCGAGGAGCGTCCCAACACCGGAAGTGTCTGGGTGCTGGGCAAGGAATTGAACAAACTGTCGAACTGGAAGATCCCCGCCTTGCGGCGTCAGATCGGGACCGTGTTCCAGGATTTCCGCCTGCTGCCCAACAAGACCGTCTTCGAGAACGTGGCCTTCGCACTGGAGGTGATCGGTAAGCCGCGCGCCCAGATCCGCAAGGTCGTTCCCGAGGTGCTCGAAGTCGTGGGCCTGGAGGACAAGATCCAGCGGCGCCCGGATGAACTCTCCGGTGGTGAGCAACAGCGGGTCGCCATCGCACGGGCGTTCGTGAATCGACCCCTGCTTCTGATCGCGGATGAACCGACGGGAAACCTGGATCCGAACACGTCGATCGGCATCATGAAGTTGCTCGATCGGATCAATCGCCTGGGCACCACAGTCATCATGTCCACGCACGATGCTCAGATCGTCGATCAGATGCGCAGGCGCGTCATCGAACTGGAGACCGGCCACGTGGTGCGCGACCAGTCGCGCGGTGTCTACGGATACGCCCGCTGATGCGCACTTCATTCGTCACCAGCGAGGTCGGAGCAGGCCTGAGGCGTAACCTGACCATGACCTTCGCCGTCATCATCACCGTCGCGGTATCGCTGGCGCTGTTCGGAGTGAGCCTGCTGGTACGCGCTCAGGTCACCACCATGCAGGACTTCTGGTACGACAAGGTCGAGGTCTCGATCTTCCTATGTTCACGCGGCAGCGACACGGCGTCGTGTGCAAGTGGTCCCGTGACGGATGCGCAACGCGACCAGATCCGTGCCGACTTGGAGTCGCTGCGACCTCTGGTCGAAGAGGTCTACTACGAGTCGAAGGCCGAGGCATTCGAGCGCTTCCAGGAGCAATTCGCGAATTCTCCGATCGTCGAGAATGTCACCGAGGAAGCACTACCAGAATCGTTCCGAGTCAAACTCGCGGACCCGACGCAGTACGACGTTGTGGCATCCGCGTTCGCAGGACGTCCGGGGATCGAACAGGTCAATGACCAGCGCAGGGTGCTCGATCAGTTCTTCCGATTACTTAACGGCCTACAGGCCATCGCGTTACTGATCGCGATTGTGATGCTGGTGGTCACGGTGCTGCTCATCGTCAACACGATGCGTGTCGCCGCGTTCAGTCGCCGGCGGGAAACCGGGATCATGCGCCTGGTCGGTGCATCGAACTTCTACATCCAATTGCCGTTCCTGCTCGAGGCCGCCGTGGCTGCCGCGCTGGGCGCCGGATTGGCGATCCTCAGTTTGATCGCGGTGAAGAGTTTCGTGATCGATGGTGTGCTGGCGCCGTCGTTCCAGTTCACCGCCTTCGTCGGCTGGGATGCGGTCGTCGGGATCGCCCCGATCCTGCTGATCACCGGGATCGCCTTGGCCTCGTTGGCCGCCTTCTTCACATTGCGCAAGTATCTGCGCGTGTGACAACTGAGGTTTATGTGACTTCTGGGGTTATCCTGTCGAGGTGGTCCCCTCCCGCACCGCTCGATTAGGCGTGCCCGTCCTCAAGCGGGTCGGCCTGGCAGCTGCCATCGTCGGCATCGCGGCCACCAGCCTGACCGGGCCCCTCGGCCCCGCCCAGGCGATCTTCCCGTCCTCCCACCCCACACCCGCGGAGCGAGACGGCGGCAAGTCCAGTGCGGAGTTGAAGGCGGAGAAGCGCCAGGTCGAATCCCAGATCGCGGCAACCGAGGACGCCCTCGCGAAAGCCGGCAAGAAGGTCAAGAAGGCCGTCGCCGTCTTCAACGACGTGGACGCTCGATGGCAGGCTGCCCGAGCGGATCGGCAGGTGGCGCTCGAGGAGGCTCGTGCCGCGCGGGAGGAAGCCGAATCGGCACAGGCTCGCGCCACTCGCGCCCGGGCCGCTCTCACCATCGCCGAGAACCAGCAGAAGGTTGTGGAAACGAAACTCGACGGCATCCATCAGCAGATGGATGCCATGGTGCGGGCCGTTTACACACACGGACCTCTCGCCGAAATCGAGGTCATCCTCGATTCCCAGAGTCCCGGTGACTTCACCGCGCGGTTGGCGAGTGTGGACACCGTCAGTCGGATGCAAGCGAACGTGCAACGCTCTCTGAAGCAAACGGAAGCCGATCTGGTGATGCAGGGGGTGCGGCTCGAAGCGCTGAAGATCGAGGCTGATACCGAGGAACAAGCCGCACGGGCAGCCCTGGTCAAGGCACGCGCTGCATTGGCGAAAGCCAAAGCGAAGCAGGCACGGGTCAACGAACTACGCGGTGAACGCAGGGCGGCGCTGAACCAGGCGCAGGCATTCCAATCCAGTGTCAAGAAGCGGTACGAGGACCTCGTCGCCGAGCAGCAGCGCATCGCGGCGGCTGCCCGCCGTGCCGCAGCCGAAGAAGAACGCCGCCGCAAGGAGGCTGAGGAAGCCGCACGCAAGGCCGCGGAGGAAGCACGGGCCCGTGGTGAGGAACCACCACCGGCCGCCGCCCCGGCCTTCACCGCCACCGGTTCGCTGATGATGCCCACATCTGGAACACCGTCGTCCAACCCTGGTCCGCGAAACCACCCGATTTTCAATAGACCGTCCTGTCACACTGGCTGGGACCTCGCCGCACCCACCGGCACCCCGATCGTGGCAGCCGATAACGGTTCCGTTGCGACGATCACCAACGGTGGCGCGTATGGCAAGGCGGTGATGATCGCGCATGGTGATGGACTCGTCACGTTCTACGCGCACATGAATTCCATCGCCGTGAGCATCGGTCAAGTGGTGGACAAAGGTCAGACGATCGGAACCGTCGGCTCGACCGGATGGTCCACCGGACCGCACCTGCACTTCGAAGTACACCTCAATGGCACGCCGTATGATCCGCGTGGTTGGTTCGGCGGATCCCGTTCTCCCATCAGTTGCGCCTGATTGCTCGGGAAGTCCGCCTCGTGGGTGAGGAAGGCAACATATGGATGACCGCCTAGCCCTCGCCGCTCACCCCAGACCTCGCCGCCTTACTCGGCGTGGTGTCACCGTGGGTCTGGTTCTCATCGCGGTTTTCGCTCTCGCCTACTTCCTTGTCGCTCGTGCGTACCAGATCGAGGGTGGGTCGGTCGCCCTGGTCACCGGCGAACAGGTCGATCCGGACATCAGTATCTTGGCCTCTCCTGTCGATTTCGACGCTCGGACCGCCACGCTCACCATGCGCTTCGAATTCTCCAGCTACTCCGACGACCTGGTGGATGAAGGAAACCGACTCAAGCAGGGCGTCCGCGTCACCATCGGAGCGAACGACGGCATTCAGGAGTTTCGCTTCGCGCAAGGCGAACCCATGGGCTACGCGGAGGCTGAAGTGGGAGTCGACGGTGAGATCTACGCCTACCCGTTCGACAAGTATCAAGGTTTCGTTGGAATTTTGACGGAGACCTTCGAGCGCGGCGCCGGTGGTGTCAACGAAACCACGGGACAGTTGACGTCGACGCTTGCCTTTCAGGGGGCCATCGGAGGTTGGGACTTCTCATCCGATACGTATGTAGGCGGGGACGCCTCTCCATTCGCCGACATCACCTTGACGCGAGCGTTCTCGTCTAAGGCCTTCGCGTTCGTCCTCCTCGCGATGGCGGCGAGCGTGGCTGTGCTCGTCCTGATTGTCGCGCTGCTTTCCATCACCTATCGACGCCGCTTCGAGGTTGCGCTCTTGACGTGGAATGGCGCAGTGCTGTTCTCGTTGCCGCTGCTGCGCACGTATCTGCCGGGGAATCCGCCCATCGGTGCCGCCATCGATATCTATCTGTATTTGTGGCTGTTCGTCATCTCCGTCACTGCGATCGTCCTTTTGAGCATCGCCTGGTCAGAGCAGAAGAAGGCCGAGTTGCTCGAAGAAGCTCGCCGCCGAGCGGCGGAGGCGTGACATGCCTCGCGAGACAGGTCGAAAACTCATCGCTCAAAACCGCAAGGCCCGCCACGACTACTCGATAGAAGACGTTTTCGAGGCCGGTGTTCAACTCACGGGCACCGAGGTCAAGAGCCTGCGCGCCGGTCGTGCCACCCTCACGGACGGTTACGGCTACTACGACGCAGGTGAGGTGTGGCTCAAGGGGGTTCACATTCCCGAATACGACCTGGGGACGTGGACCAACCACGAACCGCGCCGAGCCCGCAAGTTGTTGCTTCACAAGGAAGAGATCAAGCGGATCGCCGGCAAAGTGAAGGACACCGGTGTCACCCTCGTGCCGCTTTCCCTGTACTTCAAGGACGGGTACGCGAAGGTCGAACTAGCTGTCGCGCGCGGACGCAAAGGCCACGACAAGCGTCAAGCCATAGCCGAGCGCGAGGCAAAGCGTGAAGTCCAGCGTGCAGTAGGCCGGCGTTCGAAGGGAATCGAATAGCTGGTGGGTTTCCTCTCCGGTACATCCTTCATACCCGCACCGAGTAAAGGCTTCTACGGCTGGCGCATGGTCGCCTTCGCCAGCGTTGCGCTCGCTCTGACGGGTCCCGGTCAGACTGTCGGCATCTCGGTATTCGTCGATCCGATGATCGATGACCTGGGCATCTCTCGTACGGAGATGACCACCGCTTACTTGATCGGAACGCTCACCGGGGCGGTCGCGTTGCCGTGGATCGGTCAAGCGGTGGACCGCTTCGGTGTCCGGCGCATTATGGCTCTGGTCGGCCTGCTCTTCGGTGCGATGCTCATCTCGATGTCCGTCGTATCGAACATCGTGGGTTTGACCGCTGGGTTCGTCGGAATCCGCATGATGGGCCAAGGTTCCCTCAGCCTCGTTGCCACCACTGCTGTTGCTCTTTGGTTCACCCGCAAGCGGGGTCTGGCGATGGGTATCGTCTCGGCGGCGGGTGGCGTCGGCATGACCTTGATCCCGCTGGCCGGCGAGCGGATGATCTTCGAACTCGGGTGGCGTAACGCCTGGTTGATCGAGGGTTTGGTCATTTGGGCGATTGTGGTGCCGATGGCGATATTCGCCATCCGCAATCGGCCCAGTGACCTAGGTCAGCACGTGGACGGCGACCCTGAGGCACCCACGAACGCCCCCGAGGTCTGGGGCGTGACACGACGCGAAGCCATGAAGACACCGTTCTTCTGGATCGTCACGCTCGCTGTCACCGCAACGGGCACGCTCACCACGGCCGTAGTTTTCAACCAGATCGATCTGCTGGGAAGCCGGGGACTGACACCCGCCGAGGCGGCTGCGAACTTCATTCCGCAAACCGTGGCGACCCTCCTTGCCACGTTGGGTATCGGTGCACTGGCTGATCGGATCTCACCGCGCGCGGTGCTGATCACCTCCATGGCCATGCTGGCGGGTGGCCTCCTCCTGGGTACCCAGGTCTCTCCGGGCCTGGTGGCCGTCGCTTTCGGCATGCTGATCGGTGGCTCAGGCGGTGCGATGCGCGTGGTCGAAGCCACGGAACTACCGCGGTACTTCGGGACCTTGCACATCGGTTCAATTCGCGGCGTGGTGACGGGAGCCACCATCGCGGGCTCGGCCGTTGGCCCTCTGTTGTTCGCCCTCGGGCTCGCGGTCACGGGCGACTACTCAGCCATATTGGTGCTGAGCGCCTTATTCCCGATCTCGGTGATCATCGCAGCGTTCTTTATACGGCTTCCGCGGCACACCACCCCCGACGAGCACGGTGACTCGCACCTCGTTCATGAGGCGTAGTCGGCTCTTTCATCTGTCGCGTACACTTGTCCCATAACTCAACAGGGGGTGACAGGTTTCGACGGACAGATGTTCTGCCCGGAGAAGCGTGCCGAGAAGCTCAGGTGATCTCGTTAAACATCCTGG
>JBMTHB010000008.1:0-15569 GCA_049435845.1 Candidatus Nanopelagicales bacterium
CGCCGGAACCGGCGCTCCTACTGCTCGATGAGCCGTTTTCATCGTTGGATGCGGCACTGCGAGCGGAGGTTCGGACCGAGGTACGAGCTTTGCTGCGCACCCTGGGCACCACCACGATCATGGTCACGCACGACCAGGAGGAGGCGCTCTCGCTCGCCGATCGCGTCGCGGTGATGGCCGAGGGAGTCATCCAGCAGGTGGGATCACCCCTTGCCATCTACGAAGAGCCGTCGACGCTGAACGTCGCTCGATTCGTCGGTGACCTTGTGGAGTTACCGGTTTGGGAGATAGCCGAAGGTCATGCCAGAACCGCGCTCGGGTCGATTCCGCTGAATGGCGCACAACTACCAAGTGAGCCAACTGCGACCCGTGTGGTGCTCCGCCCGGAGCAGTTGGTGCTGGTGGCCGATCGCCCCGTTGGCGAAGCAGGCGATCAGCGTGGAAGTCGGGGTGTGGTCGAGTCCATCCGCTACCACGGTCATGACAGCCTGACCAACGTGAGGTTGGACTCCGGACCCTCGGTGGCGGTGCGTGTCACCGGAGGCTCGGGGATGAATCCCGGTGATGCGGTGCGCGTTGTAGTCACCGGAAGCGGACGGCTGTTCAGCGATCCCGTAGTCTGACGCGCGTGCCGCGCGGCGATGGTCGGCTGACCCACGAGGTTCTTCCAGGGGAGCAGGGACCCCAAGACGCGTGCGGGGTTTTCGGGGTATGGGCTCCTGGAGAGGAAGTCGCCAAGCTCACCTACTTCGGCTTGTATGCACTGCAGCATCGCGGACAGGAATCGGCGGGAATCGCAGTAAGCGATGGTTCGCACATCGTCGTCTACAAGGACATGGGCCTGGTCTCGCAGGTGTTCACCGAGGCGAGTTTGGAATCCCTCCACGGACACGTGGCGATCGGCCACACCCGGTATTCCACTACCGGTTCGAGTGTGTGGGAGAACGCGCAACCAACCTTCCGGCCGACGGCCACGGGCAATCTCGCGCTCGGCCACAACGGGAACCTCACGAACACCGCGGATCTATCTGAACGGCTCGCGAAACTGTCCGCCCATTCCGGTGAACTTCCGATCAACGCCGGACTGCACGCGACCACCGATACCGAAGTCATCTCCGGACTTCTCGCCTCGCACCCGGATCTGCCCTTGGAGCAGGCAGCACTGGAGGAACTTCCGAAGCTTCGGGGTGCCTTCTCCTTGGTATTCATGGACGACGACGCCCTCTACGCCGCACGCGATCCGCAGGGGATACGTCCTCTCGTGCTCGGTCGCCTGGAGCGCGGCTGGGTCATCGCCAGCGAGACGGCCGCCCTCGACATCGTCGGTGCATCGGTGGTGCGTGAAGTGGAGCCCGGTGAGTTGATCGTCATCGATGCGAACGGCTTGAGGTCGCACACCTTCGCGACCCCGGACCCCAAGGGGTGCCTGTTCGAGTACGTCTACCTCGCGCGTCCGGACACCACCATCGCCGGGCGTAGCGTGCAGGCGACTCGGGTGGAGATCGGGCGCAGACTGGCCCGCGAGTATCCGGTGGAGGCCGACCTCGTGATTCCGGTACCGGAGTCCGGTCGATACGCGGCCATCGGCTATGCCCAGGAATCGGGTGTGCCGTTCGCGGAGGGACTGGTGAAGAACGCCTACGTCGGGCGTACTTTCATCCAGCCCTCGCAAACCATTCGTCAACTCGGCATCCGCTTGAAGTTGAACCCACTTAAGGATGTGATCGCTGGTCAGCGCCTGGTCGTGGTCGACGACTCGATCGTGCGCGGCAACACCCAGCGCGCACTGGTGCGCATGCTGCGGGAAGCCGGTGCCCTCGAGGTGCACGTGCGAATCTCCAGTCCGCCGGTCAAGTGGCCGTGCTTCTACGGCATTGACTTCGCCAGCCGCGCGGAGTTGATCGCCAATGGCTTATCCGTCGATGAGATCTGCGCATCGATCGGGGCGGATTCCCTCGCGTACGTGACTCTCGATGCGCTGGTGGAGTCCACGCACCAGCCCAAGGACAACCTGTGCCGCGCGTGTTTCGACGGCGTCTACCCGGTCGAGCTCCCGGCGGAGGATCGCATCGGCAAGTCGGTGCTCGAGGGGATTGCACGACGGGTCGAGCACTCCGCCGGTGGCGGAGCGAGCGATGCGCTGGAGCGCGCGTAGATGTCGGGTGCGAGCTATGCAGACTCTGGCGTGGATGTGGAAGCCGGTGAACGAGCGGTAGCGCTGATGCGGGCCTCGGTCAAGCGCACCGACCGCCCCGGAGCGATGGCCGACTTCGGTGGGTTCGCAGGGCTGTTCGACCTCTCTGACTACCGGCACATGAAGCGCCCCATCCTGGCAACCAGTACTGACGGCGTCGGCACGAAGATCGCGGTCGCCCGCGCGATGGACGTACACGACTCCGTCGGCATCGATCTGGTCGCGATGGTGGTCGACGATCTAGTGGTGTGCGGAGCCGAACCACTGTTCCTGACCGACTACATCGCCACCGGATCGGTCGACCCGACGCGTATCGCTGCGATCGTCTCGGGTATCGCCGAGGGATGCGTGTTGGCCGGGTGTGCTCTGGTTGGAGGCGAGACCGCGGAGCATCCCGGTCTCATGGCACCCGACGAGTACGACCTCGCCGCGGCGGGCACAGGCATCGTCGACGGTGATGATCTGCTCGGCCCGCAACGGGTGCGCGATGGCGATGTCCTGATCGCCATGGCGTCGAGCGGTCTGCATTCCAACGGGTACTCCCTGGCCCGTCATGTGCTGATGCCTTCCCCCTCGGCCCTGCAGCGACAGGTCGATGAACTGGGACGAAGCCTGGGAGAAGAACTCCTCGAACCCACGCGCATCTATGCGCAGGATGTGCTCACATTGATCGAGGCGACGACGGTGCACGCTTTCTCGCATATCACGGGAGGTGGCATCGCAGCGAACATAGCTCGCGTTCTCCCGGATCAGCTGGCAGGTGACGTCGACCGTTCCACATGGCAGCCGCCTGCCATTTTCACACTCATCCAGCATGAAGGCGGCGTCGATGTATGGTAGATGGAGCGCACCTTCAACATGGGAATCGGCATGGTGGCCGTAGTGCCCGAGACGTCCGTCGATGCCGCGCTGGATTGCCTGGGTGCACGCGGAGTCGATGCCTGGGTGTGCGGCAACGTTCGACCCCGACGTGACGGGGAATACGGAGATGCTGCTGCTAAGGGTGGTAGCGGTGGCGCGGTGAGCGTCACAGGAGCGCACCGGCCCGCCAACTAATCCTCGTCGTCGAGGTACTTGGCGTAGATCTCTTCGGCGTAGGGATCGTCTTCGAGTTCGTCGTCGGACGTGCTCGCGTCGCTCGTCGAACCACCACCGGCCAGCTCGGCCTGGAGTCGCTCCAGATCGGTCTGCGGACCGCCGTACTTCAACGCGCGAGCGACCTTGGTCTGCTTAGCCTTTGCTCGGCCGCGCCCCATGGCTCGACCCCCTCATCCGGTTTCCCGGTCGTGAACGGACGTGTAGTCGCTGGGCCGTCCGGGCCGTGATCCCGGGACCACAACGAAAGGACAGACTACCCCGGGGTGGGCCAGGCCACCATCAGCGCCCCCGGGCGGTGGTACCCCCGGCCTTCGCCTCCCGCTGTGCAGCGATCCGGGCCTCCGCCTCGCGTTCGGCAGCCCGCACCGGCGGGATCCCCTCGTGGCGAGCCCGCTCCAGCACGCTTCGCGTCGTGTCGAAGACCCGCTCGACCGTGGCTCGAGCCCGCTCCACGTCGGCACCGACGAGTTCCTCCGCCACCTGCACGACCCCACCGCAGTTCACGCAGAAGTCCGGTGCGTAGAGCACGCCGGTCTCGGCCAGCAGATCGCCCACGTCCGGCTCGGCCAACTGATTGTTCGCCCCTCCGCAGACCAGGCGGACGCCGCGTTCGGATAGCGAGGTTGCCACGTCCGCTGTGATCAGACCGCCCATAGCGTTGGGGGACAGCACATCCGGCTCCGAAGCGAGCAGCGATGCAAGGTCCTCGACCCAGGCGACCTGCCCAGGGTGGAGGGCATCGATGTGCTCCCGAACGACTGCAGAGGGATCGAGGGCCACCACGGCGGCGCCGTCCGCCAGGAGGTGTCCGATCAGCCGGCCACCCACCTTGCCGGCGCCCACAACGCCCACGGTGAGGCCTGCTAGGTCCGCCGATCCGAAGGCTGCCTCCGCTCCCGCTCGCATCCCCGCATGCACGCCCACAGCGGTCAACACTCCGGAGTCTCCGACACCGCCCCTTTCCACCGATCTCCCGGTCGTCCAGCGACACGCCTCACCGATCGTGTCCATGTCCGCGACGGTCATGCCGACATCACCAGCCGTGACATAGCGGCCATCCAAAGAGCAGACCATCCGACCGAACGCGTGAAGCAATGCCGCCGTCTTGCGATCGGGATCATGCACGATCACCGCCTTCCCGCCACCATGAGGTAAACCGGCGAGAGCGTTCTTGTATGTCATCGCACGCGAGAGTCTGAGTGCATCCGCATAAGCCGCTGCGTTCGCCGACGTTGCATCGCCTGCATGGGCGTATGTGGACATTCGCACGCCGCCGAGCGCCGGACCGAGGACTGTGGAATGAATGGCGATGACGGCACGAAGTCCGGTGTCCTCGTCCTGTGCGATGAGGACTTCTTCGTGTCCTTCGAATCCCACCCACGGGTCACAGGAGAGCGACATGTCCACACCCTAGAGGGAGACGATGACCCGTCATGTGCCTCGTCGGTGCGCTGAAATCGGGGAAAAGGTGGTGCTTTCCGGGCATTTTCCCTTGCCTAGTCAGTCGACTGGTGGAAAGGTACGCACAGTCACCGAAGTTCTCGGGTGCAACCGGTTCGGTGAGTGGATGGGAGGCTCAGTGTCTGGCCAAGATCCCGACTCCGACCATCTCCTCACTCCCTCAGAGGTCGCCGCGCTGTTTCGAGTTGATCCGAAGACCGTTACTCGCTGGGCGAAGGCCGGCAAACTCACGAGCATCCGAACGCTCGGTGGGCATCGTCGTTATCGTGCGAGTGAAGTGCACGCGCTGCTGGAAGCGCAATCGCCCGCCCACCATCAATCCACATCACATTCGATGCAGCAAGCGAGTCCACCTTCACCACCGCCGGCCACGCCAGGACACTTTCCGCAGCGCTAGAACGCAATTAGGCTGGGCGACGTGAACGAGTCGCACATGCGGGCGAGCGACGCAGATCGTGACGCCACCATCGCGGCGTTACGCGAAGCCTTCGCTGAGGGGCGGCTCTCCCAGGACGAGTTCGATGAACGCCTCGGGCGGGCGCATTCCGCGCGCACGTACGCCGACCTCTCCCACCTCACCGAGGATCTCCCTGGCGCAGTGGCGGTCCCATCGCCCACCCCGGTTGTGGAGCAGTCGTCCGACCCTGCCAAGGAACGCCGGGATCTACGCTCTGCTTGGGCGAGTTGGCTCGGCGTTGGTGCCTTGGTCAACATCATCTGGTTCGCGACATGGATGGGAAGTGGCCCCGCGCCCTACTACTGGCCGATCTGGGTGGTCGGACCGTGGGGTGGGGCGATGCTGATCTGGACTCTCACGTCCCGAGCGAAGCGCCGATCGGATGGCTGAGCCGCTCTACCGGGGGATCGTCGAAGCCTTCAAGGGGGTCTTCCGCGTTCTGGGCATGAAGCTCGACGTGGTGGGCGTGGACAACATCCCGCTGTCCGGTGGCGCGATCTTGGCCATCAACCACACGAGCTTCCTGGACTTCGCGCTCGGTGGGGTCCCGGCGGATATGCGGGGACGACGCCTCGTGCGCTTCATGGCGAAAGATTCGGTATTCCGCCATCCCATCGCCGGCCCATTGATGCGCGGCATGAAGCACATCCCAGTGGATCGTGACGATGGGTCCCAAGCTTTCCAACGTGCGGTGTCCGATGCGGTGCGCGGCGAACTCATCGGAGTGTTCCCGGAAGCCACGATGAGCAGATCGCTGGAGATCAAGGAGATCAAGAGCGGAGCGGTGCGGATGGCGCAGGCCGCGGACGTACCACTGATTCCGATGATCGTCTTCGGTGGACACCGCGTGCTGGCCTACGACGTCAAGGACTTCACGCGAGGGCGCCCGATATGTATGACCATCGGTGAACCGATGACGGGCGTCATGGGCGCGAATCCCGATGCCGTCACTGCGCTGCTTCGAGCGCGCATGTCCGCTCTGCTCGATGAGACGATCGATCGCTACCCCGACAAACCCGAAGGCGCGCCGTGGTTACCCCAGCGTCACGGTGGCTCGGCGCCTACCCTCGAGGAAGCGACAGCATGGGAGATGGAGCGTCGAGCCCGACGGTCCGCGCAATCGAGTGGCGAGATGGGAAAGGGAACCGCCCATGGATGACCAGACCAAGGAGAATTTGAAGAAGGGTGCGAAGGCGACTGCGCACGGACTCGGCGATATCGCCTCGGTCGCCGGCCACATCGTCGCCGGCACCGTGAAGGGCGCAGCCGACGGAATCGAGGATGTGTCGCGGCGCCACGAACTGGAGAAAGAGGACGAGTCCTAGGAGCCGCGTGTTCGTCGTTCGCGCAGCTGCTTGATCCCGACGAAGATGACTGCGAATGAGACACCGAGGATGATCGCTTCGATCAGCCCTGCCTGGCCGCTCAGGAAAGCGAATGCAACGACCAGCAGTCCGATGATCCCGGTTCCGACATACGCCCAGGGGGCCCAGGTCGGTTGATCAGATGTCTCCTCGGGCACTCCCGCAGCCTATGACACGTGTATCGCCGGATGCCGTGCCTGACAGACTTGCGACGTGACCGGCGCGTTCTCGACAGCCACCATCGTGGTCGGCCTGGTCATCGCAGCCTGGGCCATCGTCCATCTGGTGATGAATCGACCTGTCAGTCGAGCGCTGCAGTACGCCGTGCTCGTTCTCACCGGGATGTTCGTGATCTTGGCGGTCGGTGGCATTGCCCAGATGATCGGCACCGATCGCGAGTTCGCGCGCGCCGAGTTCGTCGGGTATCTGCTGTTGTGCCCGCTCATCCCCCTGGGCGCATGGTGGTGGTCCAGGAATGACAAGAGCCGCGCCGGTTCGGGTGTCGTCCTGGTCATTGGACTGGTGATGCCGGTCCTCGTGGTGCGAATCCAGCAGGTGTGGGCCGGTGTCTGACCCACACGCGACTGTCACGAATCAGGGCTTCGGGCGCGTGCTCGTAGTCATCTACGCGATATTCGCGATCGGTGCCACCTCCCGTTCGGTGATCCAGGTATCGACTCGATTCGACGAGGCACCGATCGCCTACTCGCTCTCCACCTTCGCTGCCGTCGTCTACGTGATCGCGACCATCGCCCTCGCCCGCGGACATGAGACGTCGCGACGAATCGCATACGTCGCGATCTCGATCGAAATGGTCGGTGTAGTGATCGTCGGGGCGGCCAGCCTGCTGTTCTCAGAGGCTTTCCCGCGTGCATCGGTGTGGTCGTACTTCGGAATGGGCTACCTGTTCATCCCGTTGGTACTACCCATCGTGGGCCTGTGGTGGTTGCGCAAGACCACTAGTGCCCCAGCGTGACGGTCCCGCTGACCACAGTCACGCACTGTCCCCCCACCCAGACATCGTCGCCCTCGTAGTCGATGCTCACAACGCCTCGGCGACCGAGAGCCGTTCCCTGCACTGCGGTGTAGGACGACGTCACAACGCCGGACTCGATGAACCATTGTCCGATCGCGGCATTGAGTGAGCCGGTCACCGGATCCTCGGTGATCCCGTTATTGCCGGGGAACAGTGCGCGTACCTCGAAGTCGACATCCCCCGACGTAGGTGCGACGAGTCCGATGTCCAGGTCACCGATGAGCGTTGGATCTGGTCGCACCGAGTGCAGCACTTCCACCGACGACAGCAACACTGCCTGCCATCCTGGGCCGTTATCGCACCATTGGTGAGCAACTACATCCGCCGGCGTAAGACCGAGTCCCAGGGTGAGGGTTCGCAACTCGGCATCGCTCAGCGGTCCGGACCGAACGCGAGGCGGAGCAGCGAAGGCGAGGCGTCCCTCGTCGCCCCGCTTGATGCGGACCAGCCCTGCTCCGCATTCTTGAACGACGACGTCACCGCGCGGCACACCTCCCGCTTCGAGCCATGCATGGCATGTACCCAAAGTTGGATGGCCGGCGAACGGCAGTTCGCGCCCAGGACAGAAGATCCGAACCGAATAGTCGGCACCCGGAGATGATGGCGCATCGACGAAGGTGGCCTCCGACAAGTTCGTCCAGTGCGTGAACGTCTGCATGCGCTCCGTTGGGACATTGCTGCCATCGAGCACCACGGCCACGGGATTGCCCATGAGCGCCTCGGCAGTGAAGACGTCGACCTGTGCGAACGGGCGTCGTAGTTTGTCGCTGGTCACCGGTGGAAGTTACCAATCGTGAGTAGGCTCACCGCAGCTAGATCGACTGCCCAACGGAGGTGCTGTGAGTCAGGCCGCCCCTGCATCGCAAAGTCAGGCAGCACCGAAGCGAGCAGGTCTGGTCCTCACTGCGTTGATCCTGGGCGCGATCGTCGCAAACATCAACCTGAGCGTGGCCAATGTGGCGCTGCCCGATATCGGATCGGCACTGGACGCAAGCCAGACGCAACTCAATCTGATCGCGGTCGGGTGCACACTCGGCCTGGCGATGAGCGTGCTGTACCTCGGAGCTCTAGGCGACCGTTACGGACGCAAACTCATGCTCAGTCTGGGCATGATCCTGACCGTCCCGGCCAGCATCATCTCGGCCTGGGCGCCGTCAGCGGACCTCCTGGTGTTCGGCCGAATCTTCACCGGCATCGCGGCCGGCATGGCCTACCCGACCACGCTCGCCCTCATCACCGCCATCTGGGCAGCCGGACCCAAGCGCGTGAAGGCGATCGCTTTGTGGTCGGGGGTCAGTGGCGGTGGAGCGGTGCTCGGTCCGGTGATCGCCGGCGCACTACTCGAGCAGTTCTGGTGGGGATCGGTCTTCCTCATCGCAATCATCCCGGCTTTGCTCACCCTGGTCCTCGTGGTGATCGCGGTCCCCGCGCACGTCAACGAATCGAAGGACGCTGTCGATCACTTCGGCGGTGTGCTTACGGTGTTCATGGTTGCCGCACTCGTGATCGGGCTCGGCGTCATCGCTTCACCGGGGGGCGTAACCCGTGCTCTCATTCTGATCGCGGTATCGCTCGTGATCGCCGGGATCTTCATCGCTCACGAACGCCGTGCGGCGAATCCGCTCTACGATCTGAAGATCGCGAGGCGACGCCTCTTCTGGGTCGCCGCTCTGGGCGGCATGATCGCCTTCGGTTCCCTCATGGGTGCGATGTTCATTGGACAGCAGTTCCTGCAGAACGTGTTGGACTACTCGACTCTGAATGCGGGTCTCGCGGTTTTACCGGCCGCCGTCGGCATGATCGCGATAGCGCCAACGTCCGCGAAACTCGTCATGAAAGTCGGGTCGCGCAACACGATGTTGCTCGGCTACGCGTGCATCTTCCCGGCGTTCATCATTATGTTGATCGCCTGGCAGGAGAAGACGCCTTACTGGCAGGTCGGGTTGGCCTACCTACTGATCGGTGTCGGAGCTGCGCTCGTCCTCACGCCCGCTTCGCGCGCGCTCACCAGTTCGGTTCCGGTCACCCGCGTGGGCATGGCCAGTGGCACCACCGATCTGCAGCGCGACCTCGGCGGATCGATCATGCAGGCGATTCTCGGTTCGGTGCTCACCGCCGGCTACGCGTTCTCCATGGCCACGCAGATCGGGGACTCACCGGATGCTGCGAAGGTGACGGACGAAACCGAGGCGACATTGCAGTTGTCCTACTCCAGCGCGGAGAAACTCGGTGAGCAGTATCCGCAGTACGCGCAGGCGATCACGAGTGCTGCACGCGAGTCCTTCCTGTCGGGCGGAAACTGGGCGTATGCCGCCGCTGCTGCAACGATCGCCCTCGGCGCAGTGCTCGTCTTCACCGCTTACCCGGGCAAGGCAAAGGAGACCGAACTGCTCCAGACCTACGCGAAAGCAGACGCGGACTAGTCGGGCAGCACGATGCGGAAGATATGCGTCCAACCGTCGGCACCGTAGTTCCGCGACACCACCTGCCCGCGAGCGCCGTCGTACTTGCCCGATCCGCCGATAACAGGTCGCACAGTCTTGGTGCCTGGCGCGATCGTCGCGCCACTGGGCGGATATAAGGAGATGCCCCCGACGACGAGTTGATCCGCCTCGTCACCGAACACAAAGGTCAGATTGGATGCGCGCAGTTCCTGTCCACCGCTGATGTTCTCAGCGAGTGTGGTGAGCGTGCCGGTCAGGTACTGGCTATCCGCTGCCTTGCCGTCGACCGCGATCGGGATGAAGAAGGTGCGGACCATCCCGATCCCAGAGCCGCTCGTTGCCGTCGGAGTCACGGCTTGGTGATAGACCCGCACCACCTCCCTCTCGGAGGCAGCCCGGGCGGGGGATCCGGCAACGGTGAGCCCGATGATTAGCAAGGGGACGACCAAGAGAGCGCGAAGTTTCATGGAGCGGACCCTACGCTCGGATCGTGGCAATTCCCAGCTGGCTCACACTCGCCGATCGCGTCGCGATAGTGACCGGCTGCGGTTCGCCTTCGGGCATCGGTATCGCCACTGCGCGAGCGTTGGCTGAACTGGGTGCCATCGTGGTCATCACGGCGACCACCGACCACATCCAGGACCGGGTAACCGAGCTCCGCTCCCAGGGACTGAGTATTACGGGAACGCACGTGGATCTGGCGACTTCCGTAGGGGCCGGTTCGCTCCTGAACTTCACCCTCAACGAGGCGGGCGCGCCGTCGATCCTGGTGAACAACGCCGGGATGACGAGCAGTGGCAGTGTCGTCGACTCCGGTAGCGCCACCGATATCTCCGAGGATGAATGGCACGGTGGGTTGCGACGCAACCTCGATACTGCGTTCCACATTTCTCGCGCGGTGATACCTCACATGCGTCAGCAGCACTTCGGTCGGATCGTATTCGTGACGAGCGTCACCGGTCCGTTTATGGCAATGCGTAGCGAGGCCGCCTACGCGGCTGCGAAGGCCGGCATGGTGGGACTCATGCGGTCCATCGCGATCGATGAAGCTGAGCATGGAATCACCTCGAACGCGGTCGCGCCGGGCTGGATCGACACGGGAGCTCAAACGACTTCCGAACGCGCAGAAGGACGGCATGTTCCGCTCGGACGCAGCGGAACTCCGGGGGAGGTGGCGACGACAATTGCATCGTTATGCCTACCCGGCGCCAGTTACACGACCGGACAGGTTGTCGTCGTCGACGGTGGGAACTCGGTGAGCGAAGAGCGGCTACCGGGTAACTGATCGACGGCTAGCTGGCCATCAGGTGTCGAACCGTTGCTCGGGTCGCGTAGCCGCATTCATTGCATAGCACCACGAATCCGAGTTCCGGACTTCGCACAATGTCGAAGTCGCTGGTGTGACATAGCGGGCAGGTGAGTGCCGGATCGGGATACACACTTCCTCCTTCGTCTGGTGCGTCGCAGGGGTTGCGACGGTCGTGGACGAACGGGGAAGCTCCCTAACAGTCGAATGCAGATGTGGCCACTCCGTGAACATCGGTGCGATGTCGCGGAAACAGACCGTGAACAGCCACATAGTGTCGACCAAGTAGCCTCCGCTTGACGATCCATCGAATCGAGATGAGGCACTCCCGAATGTCGACCAAACAGGACCTGACCATTGCGCGCCATCTGGTGCAGCGGTTGAGAGAGTTTGGGGTCACCGAAGGTTTCGGCATCGTGGGTGACTACGTCCTGAAGTTCGTGGGCGCCATCGATGCCGAGGGTTTTCCGGTGCTCATCACCACTGACGAGCAGGGAGCCGGCTTCGCGGCCGACGCCTACGCTCGGGTGAGGGGATTCGGGGTCGTGTTCTGCACGTACGGCGTGGGCGGCTTGAAGCTGGCGAATGCGACCGCAGGTGCGTGGTCGGAGCGTGTGCCGCTGCTCGTTGTCAGTGGTGCACCCGGGATCGCCGAGCGGGAGAACGACCCGATGCTGCATCACCGGGTCAAGGACTTCGATACCCAATTGCGGGTCTTCCAGGATCTGACCTGCGCGCAGGCAGTTGTGCGGCACGGCCACTCTGCCGCGGACGAGATAGATGGCGTCTTGTCGCAGATGGTGTCCCAGCAACGTCCCGGCTACCTCGAGATCCCCCGCGACATGGTCAACCACAGCATCGATGCTCCGGAATCTGCGCTTCGTATCCAGCCTCCGACGCTCGATAAAGAAGCGTTGCAGCACGCAGTCGAGGATGTCGTCTCCCACCTGAAGGACGCGCGAACAGCAGTGATCCACGCCGGCGCGATGATCGAGCGCCGTAAACTCACCGCGCCCTTGCACCGCTTGGCGACCACCTCCGGCATCCCCGTTGCCACGAGCTCCCTCGCGCGAGGAGTGTTCCCCGAGCGTCACGAACTCGGCCTGGGCGTCTACCTGGGTGCGCTCAGTCCCGAACGCGTAGTGCGTCGCGTCGAGGATGCAGATGTTCTGCTCAGCCTCGGTGTCCTGCAAACCGACTTGACGCTCGGGGCCTTCACCGCGCATATCGATCACGAGCGTTACATCCTGGCCACGGACACCGATGTGACCGTGGGTTACTGCACCTATCGCGATGTTCCGCTGTGGGCCTTCATTCCCGCATTGGCAGACGCTTTGGAGAGGGAAACCATCTCCGTCGACCACTCCCCGCTGCCTGGGCACGAGGAGTTCACTACGTCGGATGATCCGCCTTCGGTTTCCGATGTCGTCCACGCGATCGAGGTGCATCTAGACGAACGCCATTCACTCCTGCTCGACCCCGGGGAGGCGCTGTTCTCCGCAGTCGATATGCGCGTGCCTACGTACGCCCACGCCAGTGCCTATTACGCCACGATGGGTTACGCCGTTCCAGCGGCTCTCGGGGTGGGCAAAGCCGACCCCGATCACCGCCCGGTGGTGGTCGTCGGAGACGGCGCCTTCGTGATGACGGGTCTGGAAGCGGCGTCGTGCGCATTCAACGGCGTGCCGGCGATCATCATCGTGCTCGACAACTCCGGCTACGGCACGCAGCGCCCGATCATGGACGGCCCCTTCAACGACATTCCGTCGATCGCGGTCGATCGTCTGCCCGAGGCATTCGGCACCGGTCGCGGCTTCGATGTCACCACCCGGCGTGAGCTCGATGAGGCGCTTCGCCAGTCGGTTGACAGCGACGAGTTGTGCATCCTTCGCGTCCGACTCCCCAAGGACGGACGAAGTGCCGCACTCGAACGTCTAGGTGAGGCCCTGCGAGCGAAGGCGTAGCGGGCGATGACGAAGAAGACATGAATAGTCGTCGTGATCGCTGCTGTGCTCGTGGGCGTCGGTGGGTATGTAATCGGCGCGCGCGTGGCCGCTTCGGATTCAGGCGGTAGCGCCCAGGAGTCGAACTGGCTGTTCAGCCAAACGGCCGACGCTGGCTCCATCTCACCCAATGGAGACGGAACCTGGACTTTGACATTGACGGACATCGACCCGGTTGTCCTGGGTTTCACCGATCGACCTTTGCGCGATGCGCAGGCTGGCACTGTCGAGCGACTTGTGGAGGCCTGGCCACAGATGTTCGCCGATTCCAATCCAAACGGCGTTGTAGTCGCGCACAACGCAACCGGTGAGACGAACTCAGCCGTGGTGGAACTGATCGATCCGAAGTTGGCCGGCTCCACGATGACCTACATAGTCCGCGTGCTGACGAACGAAGGCGGTTCGGCCGAGCCTGGTGTGACCTACGACTTCGAGCAGGTGTCAGTTTTCATCGACGACGTCTCAGTCACAAGTTGGGTGTGCGAGAGCGTGACTGCTGGCGGTGCAGTCGTGGATCCGCCAGGAGTGCTGAATGCTCCCATCGTCCCGGAAGTTTGGCGAAGCCAATGAGAGATCAACGGCGGATTCCCGAGAGCCGTCAAAGGCTGATAAGGGTTCGAATGGCGTTTCGCTAGTTGCCCTTCGGCCAATGGATCAGTGCTGCGGGAATGTCGCAGGAATGTCAAGAATGCGTAATCAAGTCGGGCCATTCGTCAGACTGGTGCCATGAGACGAACTGCTGCTGTAACCCTCGCATCCGCCGCCGCCTTGATCGCCGCTCTGATCCCCGCGCCATCCGCCGGGGCAGCTCCGACGGCGCAGGGACCGTGGACGTTCACTCAGGATGCCGTCAATCTCGGCGTGACAGGCGCGGACAGTTACGCGTACCCGCTCGGCAACGGAGTCGACCGGGTGTTCGCGGTGAGCTCGGACTACCTGCCGAACCCTGTTGCGGCGTTCAACTGCCCGGATGCGGGCGGATGCACGAATGTCCCGCTGCAGTCACGCTTCGGCTCCAGCACGACCATGGTCACGATGCCCGACGGCACCCGTCGCGTCTACTTCGTCGACCGGTTCGGCGGCATGCAGACGATCATGACGGCAGTAGTGTCCGCGGACGGCCTCAGCCACGGTGATGCGGTGTCGACGGGCATCTCCGTCCCAACGTCCGTCTTGGCCTGGGGTGTTCCCGATGCGTTCCTCGGCCCAGACGGCAAGGTCCACTTGATCTGGGTGGAGGAGAACCTCGGGGCGAAGTCAACCGGCAGCACCGATTCACCGTGCACGCCGGTCAAGCCGACTCCCGGCATAGTTACCCCACCGGTCGGCGAGACGCTCGTCAGTGCCACCGCGAACGATGCGTCGGGCACGTCGTTCACCCGGGACGCCGGCTACCGCATGACCGGCGGCTACGTCGACCCGGAGATCCTCCAGGCCGAGAACGGCAACTGGCTCATGATCATGTCGACCGGGCCTGGATGCGCCACTCAGCGCCTGTTCACTGCGACGTCGAAGGACGGCATGGCGTGGACGCTGAACCCGACCCCGCTAACCCCGGACAACGTCTCTTCTCTCGACCCGACCGGCTTCGCGATGGGCCCGAACAGCTGGCGCATCTACTACACGACGAGCGCGGTATCGGTGTCACTCGGTCCGGCCGACAGCAACTACAAGGTGCAGCGCGGCACGCTCACCTTCGATCCCGCCAAGCAGGTCGTCAAGGGTGCCGCGTGCAAGCCGAAGAACGCCACTTTCGGTGATCTGACCTGCAAGAAGAAGAGCAAGAAGTACGTCTGGAAGTAGTGCCTCCAGGCGTAGCGGGGAGTTACGGACATGGGCACGTGGTCGGTCTGGCGGATTGCACGGGTCATCACGTCCCTGTTCATCCTCATGGTGGGCAGCTACTACCTCGTCGTGGGCTTCGACAACATCACGAACCCGACGAACCCCAACGGGAGCAACTGGCCCTTCGTGCAGGGAGTGCTCAGCGGGGACGGGGTGCCGGCTGACAGTGGCTTCGAGTGGCGCTTCATCGATGCCACCTGGTTCCAGGCAGCCGCCTATATCGGGATCATGGCGACGGAGACGCTCACCGGCATCATTTTGCTGATCGCTGGTGTCAGGGGTCTGCGCGCGTCAGCAACCGGCCACGGGTGGGGTCGCGTTCAGAAGTCGACGTTCGCCGGTGGGTTCCTTGGCCTGACCG